>NZ_CAJPGH010000013.1:0-209536 GCF_905339605.1 Burkholderia sp. BCC1972
CCCATCCCTGATGGACGGGGCGCTTGCAAGCGCAGTCTGATTTCCGCGCTTGCACCATGTGAGATCAGTAGGATGCAGAGGCGACCTGATCGCCACGGCCAATCTTCCCCGGGAACGTCGGCATGGATCGGGATTGACTGTACCCCCAAGACCTACACTGTCACTGCCCGAACTCAGAAAACACAAAACCCAACCGTATAAGCTGGACTAAGTGTCTGAATCCATTGATCGGGGGCGAGTGACTCGAACCGCCTACGGATTAAGAGTCCGCATTGCGGCGCCGTGCTGATGTGCCGACAACGTGTAGGGCAGTCGCAACAAATTCGTCACCCAGTCGCAAAACTGTGGCGCCAGTCGCACGTACTCTGGCGCCCTACGTTTGGCGTACTACACGACATCAGACTACGTCAAACGTCAATATTCCCCGCCCGCAACGCATTGCTCTCAATAAACGCCCGCCGCGGCTCAACATCATCCCCCATGAGGGTAGTAAAGATCCCATCCGCAGCAATCGCGTCTTCGATCTGCACACGCAGCAGACGCCGCACTGCCGGATCCATCGTCGTTTCCCACAGCTGCTCGGGGTTCATCTCCCCCAGCCCCTTATAGCGTTGTTTCGAGACGTTGCGTTCAGCATCCGCCAGCAGCCACTTCATCGCGCTCTTGAAGTCCGCCACGGCCATGCTGCGCTCACCGCGCTTGATGACTGCACCTTCCCCAATAAGCCCCTTGAACGTATTCGCCGTCGTCACGAGCTGCTGATAATCCGCCGTGTGCTGGAATTCCTGATCGATGACCGAAACCCGCACATTGCCGTGATGCGTCCGCTCGACATGCAGCGCTCGCTGTTCGCGAACCGCGTCATACGAAGGCACGACCCGCACTTCGTTCTTCAGCGCTTCATCATGCAAAGCAGCGTGCAGCGCCTTAGCCGAAGCCTCCGTTGATTCCTCATTGGAAAGATCGATCACCACGCCATCCATGACCGCTTCCAGCGCGGCCGGGTCATACAGCCGGCTCAACCGCTCGATCACGCTCTGCGACAGCAGATACGACCGCGCCAGCTCCCCAAGCGCATCACCCGAAATCGCCGCCGCATTCTCACCCGGCACCAGTTCCGACCCTTGCAGCGCCAACCGCAGCATATGCGCGTTGAGCTCCACGTCATCCTTCAGATACCGCTCGTCCTTGCCCGCCTTGATCTTGTAAAGCGGCGGCTGCGCGATATACACGTACCCGCGCTCGATCATGTCCGGCATCTGGCGATACAGGAACGTGAGCAGCAGCGTCCGGATGTGCGCACCGTCGACGTCCGCGTCGGTCATGATGATGATGCGGTGATAGCGGAGCTTCTCGAGGTTGTAGTCTTCCTTGCCGATGCCGCACCCAAGCGCGGTCACGAGCGTGACGATCTGCTCCGACGACAGCAGCTTGTCGTAGCGCGCCTTCTCGACGTTCAGCACCTTGCCGCGCAGCGGCAGGATCGCCTGGAACTTCCGATCACGCCCTTGCTTCGCCGACCCACCTGCCGAGTCACCCTCGACGATGTAGATTTCGCACTTCGCCGGGTCTTTCTCCTGGCAGTCCGCGAGCTTGCCCGGCAGGCCGACGCCGTCGAGCACGCCCTTGCGGCGCGTCATTTCACGCGCCTTCCGGGCCGCATCACGCGCCCGAGCAGCTTCGACGATCTTCCCGCAGATGATCTTCGCGTCGATCGGCGTTTCGAGCAGGAACTCTTCCAGCGCCTTCGCCACAACTTCCTCAACCGGCGCACGAACCTCGGAAGAAACCAGCTTGTCCTTCGTCTGCGAGCTGAACTTCGGCTCCGGCACCTTCACGGAAAGCACGCACGACAGCCCTTCGCGCATGTCGTCGCCGGTCGTCTCGACCTTCGCCTTCTTCGCGATTTCGTTGTCGGTGATGTACTTGTTGATGACGCGCGTCATCGCGGCCCGCAGGCCGGTCAGGTGCGTGCCGCCGTCGCGCTGCGGAATGTTGTTCGTGAAGCACAGCACGTTCTCGTTGTAGCTGTCGTTCCACTGCATCGCGACTTCGACGCCCACGCCGTCCTTCTCGCCGTTGGCGAAGAACACGGTCGGGTGCAGGTTGGTTTTCGTCTTGTTGATGTACTCGACGAAGCCCTTCACACCGCCGGCGAACGCGAAATCGTCTTCCTTGCCCGAACGCAGGTCGGTCAGACGAATCCGCACGCCGTTGTTCAGGAACGAAAGCTCGCGCATCCGCTTCGCGAGGATGTCGTAGTGATACTCGACCGTGCCGAAAATGGTCGGATCGGCCATGAAATGCACTTCGGTGCCGCGGTTCTCGGTGTCGCCGGTCACGAGCATCGGCGACACTTCCACGCCGTCCACCACTTCGAGCACGCGATCCTGCGCGACGCCGCGGTGGAATTCCATGAACCGCTTCTTGCCGTCACGGCGCACGGTGAGGCGCAGCCAGCTCGACAGCGCGTTCACGCACGACACGCCCACGCCGTGCAGGCCGCCCGACACCTTGTAGCTGTTCTGGTCGAACTTGCCGCCGGCGTGCAGCTCGGTCATCACGATCTCGGCGGCGCTGCGCTTCGGCTCGTGCTTGTCGTTCATCTTCACGTCGGTCGGAATCCCGCGGCCGTTGTCGGTCACGGAAATCGAGTTGTCGGCGTGAATCGTCACGTGGATGTCGTTGCAGTACCCGGCCAACGCTTCGTCGATCGAGTTGTCGAGCACCTCGAACACGAGGTGGTGCAGACCGGTGCCGTCCGACGTGTCGCCGATGTACATCCCGGGGCGCTTGCGCACCGCTTCCAGACCTTCGAGGATCTGGATCGACGAGGCGCCGTAGCTGCTGTTATCGGGTTGCGAATTGTGCTGTTCACTCATGGATATCTTCCGGTTCTGCGAGGCCACTCAAGCGGCGGCGCGGTGCGTTTCCTTGCGAAAACGCCGGGCCGCTCCAGTTTTCCTGGCCCGTCCTAGGCGCCGTCAGGGCACCAAAGGGACGGGTTGTCGGTTCGCCATAAAAACGCCAAAGGGGCTTGCCGCCCCCTGGTGTGTGTCTTGATGTCGTGCGCGTCAGATGCGCATCGGCATCACGACATACTTGAACTCGTCGTTCTCGGGCACGGTAATCAGCGCGCTCGAGCTGGCGTCGCCGAGGCTCACCTGCACGGTGTCGACCTTCAGGTTCGCGAGCACGTCGAGCAGATACGTGACGTTGAAGCCGATGTCGACGGTATCGCCCTGGTAGGCGATTTCGAGTTCTTCCTGCGCCTCTTCCTGATCGGCGTTGGTCGACATGATCTTCAACTGGCCCGGCGCGATGATGCAGCGCACGCCTTTGAACTTGTCCGAGGTCAGGATCGCCGCGCGCTGCAGCGAACGCTGCAGTTCTTCGCGGCCGATCTCGAACGTGTTCTTGTGCGCCTTCGGGATCACGCGCTGGAAGTCGGGGAACTTGCCCTCGACGAGTTTCGACACGAGCTCGACCTGGCCGAACGTGAACTTGGCCTGGGTTTGCGCGATGTCGATGGTGACGGTGTCGTCGATGTCTTCGAGCAGGCGCTGCAGCTCGAGAATCGTCTTGCGCGGCACGATGACTTCCTGGCGGCCGAACGTGCCGCCTTCGAGCTTCATCGACGAGAACGCGAGGCGGTGGCCGTCGGTGGCCACGGCCATCAGCTGGTCGCCGTCGACGACGAGCAGCATGCCGTTCAGGTAGTAGCGGATGTCCTGCTGCGCCATCGCGAAGTGCACCATGCCGAGCAACTGGCGGAACGACTTCTGCGGGACGGTGAGCGTGGCGCCGAAATCCTTCGCCTGCGCGACGGTCGGGAACTCGTCGGCCGCCAGCGTCTGGAGTGCGAAGCGGCTCTTGCCCGATTGAACGGTGAGGCGCTTGTCGGCGAGCGACAGCGTGACCTGGCCGTCAGGCATCGCGCGCAGGATGTCAAGCAGCTTGCGGGCCGCGACGGTGGTCGCGACCTGGTCGCCGCCGACGCCGAAATCGGCGCGCGTGGTGATCTGCAGCTCCAGGTCGGTCGACAGGAATGAAACGTCCGGGCCGTTCTTGGTGATCAGCAGGTTGGCGAGGATCGGCAACGTATGGCGGCGTTCGACGATGCCGCTGACCGTTTGCAGCGGCCTGAGGAGGGTGTCTCGTTCGGTCTTGACCAGTTGCATAGAGTTCCTTCGTTGAGTAACGGCCTGCAGCGCAGCAGCCTCGCAGCGCCCCGCCAGCCGGGCTCTTGGCCCGCCACCACCGGGGCGGTCAAACCAGTATTGTGCCTCAAAACCGAACCGCCCCCCTTAAATTGGGGCGGAGGCCGAATTATCAAGCGCGGTGCGCGCGCTCAACCCTTCAGCGTCTGTTCCAGCACGTGCAGCTCGTGGTTGAGCTGCGCGTCCTTGCTGCGTTCGTCGGCGATCTTGCGCACCGCGTGCAGCACGGTGGTGTGATCGCGCCCGCCGAACAGCTCGCCGATCTCCGGCAGGCTCTTCTGCGTGAGTTCCTTCGCCAGGTACATCGCAATCTGCCGCGGCCGCGCGATGTTCGCGGGGCGCTTCTTCGAGTACATATCCGCGACCTTGATGTTGTAGAAGTCGGCGACGGTCTTCTGGATGTTCTCGACCGAAATCTGCCGGTTCTGCACGGTCAGCAGGTCCTTCAGCGCTTCCTTGGTTAGCTCGATCGAGATCTCGCGGCCGTGGAACTTCGAATACGCGAGGATCTTGCGCAGCGCGCCTTCGAGTTCGCGCACGTTGGAGCGCAGGTGCTTCGCGACGAAGAACGCGACGTCCTCCGACAGGTTCACGCCTTCCGACTGCGCCTTGCGCATCAGGATCGCGACGCGCATCTCGAGCTCGGGCGGCTCGATCGCGACGGTGAGGCCCGAGTCGAAGCGCGAGATCAGGCGATCGTCGATGCCCGAGATTTCCTTCGGATACGTGTCGCTGGTGATGATCACCTGCGCCTTGTTCGCGACCAGCGCCTCGAACGCGTAGAAGAATTCCTCTTGCGTGCGCGACTTGCCGGAGAAGAACTGGATATCGTCGATCAGCAGCAGGTCGAGCGAATGGTAGTAGCGCTTGAAGTCGTCGAACGCCTTGCGCTGGTACGCCTTCACCACGTCCGACACGTATTGCTCGGCGTGGATGTAGCGGATTCGCGCGCCGGCCTTGTCGAGCAGCAGCTGGTTGCCGATCGCGTGGATCAGGTGGGTCTTGCCGAGGCCGACGCCGCCGTACAGGAACAGCGGGTTGTACGAGATGCCGGGGTTGTCCGCGACCTGGATCGCGGCGGCGCGCGCGAGCTGGTTCGCCTTACCGGTCACGAAGTTGTCGAACGTGAGCACGGGGTTCAGTTTCGAACGTTCGTACATCGAATCGGCTTCGCCGCCGTTCGCGGGCGCGGCGCCCGGGCCCGGACGCCACGTGCGACGGCCGGCCGCCGCTTCGTGCGCGGGCAGGCTCGGCAGATCGATGTCGGCGTCGTCGGCGTTCAGGTGATGCGCGGCGGCTGCCGACGGCGTCATCGGCACGTCGGCCGGCGCGCTGGGCGCAGCTGCGGCATTCGCGGCGAGGTTGGCGGCGATCGCGGCGACCGTCGCGGCCGGGCCGCTCGGGGCCAGCGGCGCGCGCGGGACAGCCGGCGCGGCGCCGGTCGCGGGCGCTGCGCTGCGCATGCCGGCCTTGGGATCGAGGACGAACTGGACTTCGATCGGCGTGTTCCAGAATTCACGGGCCAGATCGGAGATCCGGCCCGAAAACTGGCTCTTGACCCAGTCCAGCTTGAAGCGGTTCGGCGCGGCGATGGACAGCGTGTTCGCCGACGCATCGAAGGCCACCGGGGCCAAGGGTTTGATCCACGTCACGTACTGCTGGGGCGTCAGCTCGCGCTCCAGCAGTGCGGAACAGTGTTGCCAGAAATCGTTCATCAAGTAACTGTCGTTTTTTGCGTGCACAGCGCGGCTCGCCGGCGCCCTTGTCGCGGTTGCGCAACAAGGCCCGAAGCGGTCGTGCGAGCGTGCCTCGGACGCCTGCGTCACAGTCGTGGAGAGGCAGGCGCGAGCCGAAGCGGCGTGCGGGATTCTTGGAGATAAGGCGAGATTCTAACGCCAAAAGCGGCCACAGCGGGACTTATCCACAGGCTGTGATTGTGGGGTGCGGGGCCGGATCGCGCGGGGCGCGCACAGGCGATCGACTCCTAAAGTATTGACCGTCAACGGAAAAACGGTTTAAATAGCGGGTTCCGCGAAAACCAATCCTGTATTCCCGGCGATTGCGTTCGCCCGAATGCCTCCGGTAGGGCACGCGGTCCCCTGAATTTCGACATTCTCGAACAAGTGAGAACATCATGAAACGTACTTACCAACCGTCCGTGACGCGCCGCAAGCGCACCCATGGCTTCCGTGTCCGCATGAAGACGGCAGGTGGCCGCAAGGTCATCAACGCTCGCCGCGCGAAGGGCCGCAAGCGCCTCGCCATCTAAGGCAGGTTGCGCGCTGTGTCCGCCGTCCGCAGTCCTGCGGAAGGTACCGTCGAGCCGGGTGTGAATCCGTCGCAGACGAAAGCCGCCTTCCCGAAAGCTGCGCGACTTCTGAAAACGGATGAATTTTCATCCGTTTTTCGTTTGCGTCCCTGGCGGCGCTCCGCGCACTTCGTGATTTACGGCAAGCCGACCGGTCAGCCCGCGCGCCTGGGGCTCGTCGTCGGCAAGAAGTATGCGCCGCGTGCAGTAACACGTAACCTCGTGAAGCGGCTGGCGCGCGATCAGTTTCGCCTGCGCCGGGCCGAATTCGCCGGTTACGACCTGCTGCTGCGGCAGCACACGCGCTTCGACAAGAAAGTGCTGCCGAGCGCGGCTTCCGCCCCGCTCGCGGCGATGTGCGCGGCCGAGATCCGCGAACTGCTCGACAGGGCAGTCCGGGAAATCGCCCGCCGTGCGTCGAAGCCCGCGTCCGAGTGACGCATCCGTGCCCGGTGCGGCGTTCGCGCCTGCCCGGCCGGTTTTGACGCGGCGTCGTACGGCGCCGCCCAAGGTATGGAAACGGTATTGATCGCCTTGCTGCGCTTCTACAAGGTTGCCGTGAGCCCGATGCTCGGCAACCGTTGCCGTTTTTATCCTTCCTGTTCGGATTACGCGCGCGAGGCAATCCAGTATCATGGCGCCGCGCGCGGCACGTATCTCGCCGTCAGGCGCGTGTGCCGATGCCATCCGTTTTCCGCGGGCGGCATCGACCTCGTCCCGCCGCCCAACTCCGACACTCGCGCTAGCGGCGAAGCCGACGCGCGGTCCCATCGACTCTGAGACAACGCATGGATATCAAACGCACCGTCCTATGGGTGATCTTCTTCATGTCAGCTGTCATGCTGTACGACAACTGGCAGCGGTCCCATGGACGCCCGTCGATGTTCTTCCCGAGCGCCACGCAGACGGCCCCCGCGGCCGCTGCCGGCGGTGCATCGGGCACGGGCGCGACGACGACCGCAGGTGAAGTGCCTGCCGCCGCAGCCGGCGCCGCACCGTCGACCACTGCACCGGCCGCCCAGGCGCAGCTCGTGAAGTTCTCGACCGACGTCTATGACGGCGAAATCGACACGCGCGGCGGCACGCTTGCGAAGCTGACGCTGAAGAAGCAGGGCGACGGCAAGCAGCCCGACCTGTACATCACGCTGTTCGACCACACGGCCGGCCACACGTATCTCGCACGCACGGGCCTGCTCGGCGGCGATTTCCCGAACCACAACGACGTCTACACGCAGCTGAACCCCGGCTCGACGTCGCTGACGGGTGACCAGAACGCGCTGAAGCTGTCGTTCGAATCGCCGGTGAAGGGCGGCGTGAAGGTCGTGAAGACCTACACGTTCACGCGCGGCAGCTACGTGATCGGCGTCGACACCAAGATCGACAACGTCGGCACGGCACCGGTCACGCCGACGGTCTACATGGAACTCGTCCGCGACAACACGGCCGTCGAAACGCCGATGTTCTCGCATACGTTCCTCGGGCCGGCGGTCTATACGGACGCGAAGCACTTCCAGAAGATCAACTTCAGCGACCTCGACAAGAACAAGGCCGACTTCGTGAACTCCGCCGACAACGGCTGGGTTGCGATGGTGCAGCACTACTTCGCGTCGGCCTGGATTCCGAAGCAGGGCGTGAAGCGCGACATCTACGCTGAAAAGATCGATCCGACGCTGTACCGCGTCGGCGTGAAGCAGCCGGTCGCCGCGATTGCGCCGGGCCAGTCGGCCGACGTGCAGGCTAGCCTGTTCGCCGGTCCGGAAGAAGAGCGCATGCTCGAAGGCATCGCGCCGGGCCTGGAGCTCGTGAAGGACTACGGCTGGGTGACGATCATCGCGAAGCCGCTGTTCTGGCTGCTCGAGAAGATCCACGGCTATGTCGGCAACTGGGGCTGGGCGATCGTGCTGCTGACGGTGCTGATCAAGGCCGTGTTCTTCCCGCTGTCGGCTGCGAGCTACAAGTCGATGGCGCGCATGAAGGAAATCACGCCGCGCATGCAGGCGCTGCGCGAACGCTTCAAGAGCGATCCGCAGAAGATGAACGCCGCGTTGATGGAGCTGTACAAGACCGAGAAGGTCAATCCGTTCGGCGGCTGCCTGCCGGTCGTGATCCAGATCCCGGTGTTCATCTCGCTGTACTGGGTGCTGCTCGCGTCGGTCGAAATGCGCGGCGCGCCGTGGATTCTGTGGATTCACGACCTGTCGCAGCGCGATCCGTTCTTCATCCTGCCGGTGCTGATGGCCGTGTCGATGTTCGTGCAGACGAGCCTGAACCCGACGCCGCCGGACCCCGTCCAGGCGAAGATGATGAAGTTCATGCCGATCGCGTTCTCGGTGATGTTCTTCTTCTTCCCGGCCGGCCTCGTGCTGTACTACGTCGTGAACAACGTGCTGTCGATCGCGCAGCAGTACTACATCACGCGCAAGCTCGGCGGCGTCAAGAAGAAGCCTGCCTGACGCCCGTTGCACGCGCGGGCGGCCAGCCGCCCGCGATGCACGCAAAAAAAGCCGCATGGTTCACGACCATGCGGCTTTTTCATTTCCCGGCGGTTATTTCCAGGCTGCGACGGCGGCGCGTGCCGTTCCTGATCAGGCTTTCTTCGCTTCGAGCTTCAGATCGCCGTAGAACTGCTCGACCAGCTCCTGCACGAGGTAGCGTTGATGCGGGGACAGCGCCTCGATCTTCGACGCGAGTTCGATCGTCTCGGGCGTCGGCGGATAGCGCTCGTCACGCGGCAGCGGTTGCGGCGTCGGGTGTTCGATCACGCTCGGCGACGGCCCGTAATGCAGCCAGTGCACTTCGACGCGCAACCACTCGGCGAGCGTTTCGAGTTTGTCCGATGTCGGAATCGTGCGGCCCGTCAGCCATTTGTGCGCGGTTTGCGGCGAAACAGGGTGCGTTCCGCGGTGGCGCAGATTGAATCGGTTCGCCAGCTCGGTCGCACCGGTGACCTTCTCCGGGCTGCGCCGCAGGGCGAATTTCAGGCGTTCCGAGAACGCGGCTTTTTCTTCGGATGTCGGCATGGGGGAGATTGTGCAATTCCCTCGACGCGTTTCAGACAACCATATGCGCTAAACATATCTCGTTCGGACGAATCCCGACCTCGACCGGATTGGGGATGGGAATTTGGGGGCAAATCGTTGGGCCGCTCCGGCAGGCATACTCGTCCGAAGCGATGGCGGTGTTATCCCGATGGACTGATACTTGCCTTATCCCCGGCGGGATAAATTCGGGCGAGTCCGAATCCGGCGGGGCGGCCGGTGGCGTGTGAGCCGGCACGCTACAATGCCGGCGTTCCGATGCCCGAACTGTTGCGCGGGCGCACCATTTTCATCCTGATTTCCCGATTCCCATGCTCGCTACCGATTCCGATCCGATCGTCGCCATTGCCACTGCTGCCGGCCGAGGCGGCATCGGGGTCGTCCGCGTATCGTTCGGGCGCGGCGGCGAGGCGGCCGCGCTGCCGCTGATCGACGCGTTGTGCGGGCAGAAGCTCGCGCCGCGTCATGCGAGCTATGTGCCGTTCCTCGACGAGCATGGCGCCCCGCTCGACCGCGGGATCGCGCTGTATTTCCCGGCGCCGCATTCGTACACCGGCGAGCACGTGCTCGAGTTGCAGGGGCACGGCGGGCCGATCGTGATGCAGTTGCTGCTGCAGCGCTGCCTGGATGCGGGGCGCGGTTTCGGGCTGCGGCTCGCGGAACCGGGCGAGTTCACGCGGCGCGCGTTCCTGAACGACAAGCTCGACCTCGCGCAGGCCGAGGCCGTCGCCGACCTGATCGAGGCGAGCACGGAGGCGGCGGCGCGCTCGGCCGGGCGCTCGCTCGATGGTGCGTTCTCGCGGCAGATCCATGTGCTCGTCGACGACGTGATCACGCTGCGGATGCTGGTCGAGGCGACGCTCGATTTCCCGGAAGAGGAGATCGACTTCCTCGAAGCGGCCGACGCGCGCGGCAAGCTCGCGAAGATCCGTGCGCAGCTCGCGCACGTGCTCGGCGATGCGCGGCAGGGCGCGCTGCTGCGCGAAGGGCTGTCGGTCGTGCTCGCGGGGCAGCCGAACGTCGGCAAGTCGTCGCTGCTGAACGCGCTGGCCGGCGCGGAGCTGGCGATCGTCACGCCGATCGCCGGAACGACGCGCGACAAGGTCGCGCAGACGATCCAGGTCGAGGGGATTCCGCTGCACATCATCGATACGGCCGGGCTGCGCGAGACGGAGGATGAAGTCGAGCGGATCGGCATTGCGCGCACATGGAGCGAGATCGAGCGCGCGGACGTCGTGCTGCACCTGCTGGATTCGCGCACGGGAATGACGCCCGACGATGAAGTGATCGCGGCGCGGTTTCCGGGCGGCGTGCCGGTGGTGCGCGTGCTGAACAAGACGGACCTGACGGGCGTGCCGGCGTGCGTCGAGCATCCGGCGGCCGAGGGCGACCTGACGGAGGTGCATCTGTCGGCGAAGCGCGGCGACGGGATCGACATGCTGCGTGCGGAGCTGCTGCGGATTGCAGGGTGGCAGGCGGGGGCGGAAGGCGTGTACCTCGCGCGCGAACGACACCTGATCGCGTTGCGGGCCGCGCAGGAACACCTCGCGCAGGCGGCGGATCATGCGGAGCAGCGCGCTCAGTCGCTCGATCTGTTTGCGGAGGAGCTGCGGCTCGCGCAGGAGCAGCTGAATTCGATTACCGGGGAGTTCACTTCGGATGATCTGCTGGGGGTGATTTTCAGCAGGTTTTGTATCGGCAAATGACCGGTCCCCCACAGTTGCCAAACATCGCCAAGTAGATCGTTGTGCGACAAGGGTTTTAGGGCGAATCTTTCGCAAAGTTTGCCAACCTTCCCCCATTGACACCAAGGCTGCATTAGTACACATTTCAGTACACACGACACCCGTGTACTGAAAATCGTGTACTAACCATGCCCAGAATCGTCCAACCACTGACTGACACCCGGATCAAGGCCCTGCAGCCGAAGGTGTCCCGCTACTCCGTATCGGACGGTGGCGGCCTCGTGCTCGAGGTCATGCCGTCCGCGGCAAAGATCTGGCGGTTCCGGTATTCCCTCCATGGCAAGCAGCAGCCGACCGTGACGATCGGCGACTATCCGGCCGTGTCTCTCGCCATCGCTCGTGAGCGCGCGCGCCGGTACGCCGAGATCGTGGCTGGCGGCGTGTCACCGGTGGCGGACGCTCGCAAGGATCGTGGCACGATGAAGAGCCTCGACACGGTTCGGGAGTTCGGCGCGTACTGGATCGAGCAGCAGATGACCGACAAGTCGGAGGAGTATCGGCGCACCACGACGCGTGCGCTCGAGAAGGACGTCTATCCGGCTATCGGCGGCAAGCCAGTGTCCGAGGTGACGCCTGGCGACGTGCTGGCGATCTGCGATCGGGTGAAGCAGCGCGGCGCCCCGAAGATGGCGCTCTCGACGCGGAACGTGATCAAGCGGATGTACGAGTACGCGATCGCTCGCCAGCTCGTCACGACCAACCCGGCGCAGGCGATCGTCGCGCGCTTCGTCGCCACGCAGGAGAGTCGCGATCGTGTGCTGTCGCCGGATGAAATCGGGCATGTCCTTCGGGCGGTCTACGCGTCCAGCATTCGGCGGCCGCTGAAGCTCGCGATTCATCTTCTGGTGCTGACGATGGTCCGCAAGTCCGAGCTGATCGAGGCGCGTTGGGACGAGTTCGACCTCGACGCCGGAGTCTGGCGCATTCCCGCCGAGCGGATGAAGAAGGATCGCGAGCACTGGGTCTACCTTGCTCCGCAGGTCCAGTCGATGCTGCGTGAGCTGCACGAGAACCGCACCAGTCAGCAGTACGTGTTTCCGTCGTCGCGCGGCGCCGATCGTCCGATCGCGAAGAGCACGCTCAACCAGGCTGTTCGCGCGCTCGACATGGAGGTTCAGCACTTCGTGCTGCACGACTTCCGCCGTACCGCGTCGACGCACCTGCACGAAATGGGGCAGCCGTCCGACGCGATCGAGAAGGCGCTGGCACACTCGATCAAGGGCATCAAGGGCGTCTACAACCGGGCCGAGTACGCCGACGAGCGCCGCCGGATCCTGGCGCTGTGGGCAGACTTCGTCGACGCCCAGATTGACGAGGGGCGCAAGGTTGTCATCGGAAAGTTCGGCTCGTCAGCCGCGTGAGTACATATCGAGGACAGAACCGGACATGAAGAAGCACGTGATCACGATCGAGGACATGCCTGACGGTGGCGTGTCCGTGACGAGTTCGCCGGCCCTTGGAGAACTTGCTGAGCTGATCGACACGCCGGACCGGATGACGCGTGCAGATGTGTACGCGGCGCGAGCTCATGCGGCGTTGCTGCGTGAGGCCGAACATTGGGGGGAGCAACGTTGAAAGCGCTCACCACCATGCAAACAACGACATGGGCGAGGTTGGATTGACCGAACTGGAAATGCTAAATGTTGCCCGACGCGCGGTGCAGCTCTACGCAGAGATGCACCCGCGGCCCGCCCATGTCACACAGGCACAGGCGGCCGAAATGCTCTGCCTGACGCCGCGAACGGTGCATACGTTCGTGCGCACAGGAAAGCTGCGCCTCAACGGCTTGGGCCGCATCCCGATCTCGCAGATCGACGAACTGATCGCCACACGCAATGCATGAGTGACTCACGGCACCGCCTTGCCTGGGAAGGACACAAGCTATGAAAGTGCTCCGCATGAAAGACCTGATCGGGAAGGTTGGTCTCGGCCAGTCGACGATCTACCGAATGATGGCGGCCGGCACGTTCCCGAAGCCGTTCGAGCTCATGCCCAAGCGCAGCGGGTGGTTTGAAGACGTGATCGATGAGTGGCTCGCGGCGAGAGCAGGACGGCTTGCATCGGTGACCGCGCCGCCGCCGTCGCCCATCGCTGCCGCGCAGCAGCCATTGGCGGGGTCGGGTGCAGGCCATCGCGATGCAGCGGAGTGCGGACGCCTCGTTCCGCTCGATGAGCTTTCCATGGAGGCCGGCCGCTGGGAGGCTGTCGATCGGCGCCTGTGCTATCTCAGTCACATCGAGCAGACTGCACGTAAGCGCGGCGTGTCGGTGATGCGGGGCTCGCCTGTCGGTGATTGGCTTCATGCTGAGCGTCGCGTGTGCGCGGACCTCGATCCGACGAAAGAGCGGCTGCGCATACTGCTCGCGGTCGACGAGAGCCCCGACGACGGCGCCGCGGAACTGACGCCGACGCACTCACGAAAGATGGGCACTGGAATTCATCGCCACTGAAACCTCTTCGGCGACTATCGGAGCGCATGACCTCTGGTAGTTGATTGGGGGTGAGATAAAAGCAATCGCGTGAAGGGCGTCAATACAAAAAATTCAATGAAGCAAAGCCATTGGGCGAATTTGGGCGCAAAGAATCAAAACTAACCCAAAAATTCCAAAAATAAGCGGGCGGAGCGGTTGTGCAGTAGGCAATCTCGCGAATTCACGTTGAGCCGAGAATATCCCCAAGTTCAACAAAAGACCGCGAGGTTTCCCATATGGCTGAAGCTCACAAATCCGCGCATGTCGAAGGCGCGGCTCCAGTTAAGGCGATGGGTAACGGTTCGGAGCGCCCTTCGCTTCCGGTACCGGGGTTCTTACCTGATCCTGATGCATTCCCGACAACTGGCTACAGCCGATGGCGCGATCTGGTGCCGTTCGTGCGCTTCTCGCGCGAATGGGTACGTCTGCAGGAAGCTGCAGGCCGCTTTCCACGCGGCGTTCGCGCGTCAGCGAAACTCGTCGTGTGGCCCAATGCGGAGATCAAGCGCTGGCTGGCTGACCCGCTGAACTACCGGGCGGAGGGGCAATGATGGCCTCCATTCACGCTCACATCGAAGCGTCGACGACCCCTGGATTCGTCTTGCTGCGCACGAGCGCCGGCGCCGATCCCGAACTCAAGCCTGCGATGCTCGTTTCGCGCGTCGCCCTCCCCGGTGTTCTGCTGCTGTTGCTCGATGCTGCTGCGCACTTCGGCTCTAGCACGTCGGAGGCCGCGACATGCTGAACGTTGCCGGCAATTGCAAACCCCAAGGATCGGGCTATACTGCAACCGTGCTCGAGACAACGGGCACCGGGTTTGGCGACCCGATCATGATGGCGGACGACCGCCGCAGTGCGGTTTTTTTACGTCCGTACGCCTCTGCGCGCCTTTTCAATGGGTGGGCCTGGGTGGGGAGACCTTCGGGTCTGCCGGTGCCATCGTGCCGGTTCGCCAACCCCGTTCAGTGCCCGCCCACCCCGTTTGGCGACGGGACGCGGGCCTTCCTCAATCACGATGGAGGCCGCACCATGCTGCGCCGTATCCCCGCTCGTCCTGAGCAAACGCAATTCCAAGCCGAACTTGTGCGCGCTGCGCTCCGCGCTGCTGCGATGTCCGATCGTCCGAACGAGGCGATCGACATTCTGGCCGACGCGCTTCTTCGTCTTGCCGAAACCGCAGAGGTGAGCCATGGGTAAGCTCGAGTGGGTCGGCGACGACATCGGCTTGAATCCCGGCGAAGACATCACGGTGCAACTGCGCGATCCGCAGATGCCTGGCGGCGCGCGATACGTATCACTGGCCGAGGCGTTGGCGGTAGCGGACAGGCTCGACGATCGCGCCTACCAGCGTCTGGAACAGGCATTGCCCTTTTGTGCCGCGCACGGCTATCTGAGCGCGGGGGATCTTGCCGCGTGGCAGGCACATGCACGCCAGATATCGATGCTGCTAGTGCACGGGCGTCATGCCGGGTTTGACGGAGCCCGCCACACCGCATGAAGAACGGTTACGACGACATCGAGCGTGCCCGCTCAGCTTTGCGATCGCTCGATGCTACCTGCAGCCGTGAGGACTGGGTTCGCGCGGGCATGGCGGCGAAGGCGGCCGGGCTGTCTGAGGATGACTTCCTCGATTGGTCAGCGGGTGGTGCCAACTTCGGCGGCGAGCGTGACGTACGCAACGTGTGGCGCAGCATCAAGCCCGATGGTGGCATTAGCGCTGCGACGCTGTTCCACATGGCTGGCAGTATCGGCGGCGGCGACGCACGCCTGCGAGTTCGCGAAGAGCGGCCCGCGAGGCGTGTATCCGCCCAGACGCAGACTGCGCACGAGGCGGCGCGTAGTCTGCGGAGGCCGACGGCCGATCTCGATGCCTTGCTTGATAGCTTTCCGCAGGCACCTGGTGACCACACGTACATCATCGCGAAGCGCGGCAGCGTCGACGGGCTGCGCGTGGTGCCCGCCGACAGCGCGTTGACCATCCAGGGGCGCCCGGTCGCCGGTTGGCTGGCCGTACCTGTCCGCGCGCTCGACGGCGAGCTGCGGACGATCCAGTTCATCCCGCCGCCGGGCATCGGTAAGAAGCTCAACATGCCGGGCGCGCAGTTCAGCGATGGTTTCTTCGTGGTCGGCGAGCTCGTCGCCGACGGCACTGTGTACGTGTGCGAAGGCATCGGCCAAGCATGGGCGTGCGCGCGAGCCGACTACACCGCTGCCGCGGCTGTGACATTCGGCGCTGGCCGCTGCCGGACAGTCGCGATGCTGTTGCGTGAGCGCTACCCGGCGGCGCGCATCGTGATCGTGCCGGACCGCGGCAAAGAACCGGAGGCCGAGTCTATCGCGCGGGACGTCGTCGGCACATGGGCGGAGCTGCCCGCCGACAGGCCGGCGAACTACGACGCGAACGACTACGAGGCCGAGCACGGTACCGACGCGCTGGCGGATCTACTGCGCGCCGCCCGCGCGCCCGAGGTGCGACTCAGTCTGGAAGTCGCGTTTGCCGACGAACTGCCGGACGCCGTTGCCGCGCCGGACGAACTGGTGCAAGGGCTCCTGACCGCCGGTGGCGGCAGCGTGCTGTACGGCGATTCGAACAGCGGCAAGACGTTCTTCGTGATCGACATGGCGGCGGCGATCGCGCGAGGTGTGCCGTGGATGGGCAGGCAGACCGAGCCGGGACTCGTCGTGTATCTCGCCGCGGAGTCACCGACCTCGGTGCTGGTGCGGCTGCAGGCATACCAGCGGTATCACGGCGCACGGGTGCCCAACTTCGCGATCACGCGCAACCCGATCAACCTTTTCGATGGCGACGCCGACGCGGAGGCGATCATCGACACGGTGCGCCAGCTCGAGGCGCAGCGCGAGCAGAAGGTGCAACTCGTCGTAGGCGACACGCTGGCGCGCCTGAGCGCCGGCGCGAACGAGAACGCCGGCCAAGACATGGGGCGCGTGATCGAGCGTTTCGATCGAATTCGCACCGAGTGCGATGCGCATTTCCTCCTGATCCACCACGCGGGAAAGGCCGTTGCCGCCGGCGCGCGCGGTTGGAGCGGCATCCGTGCGGCGATCGACACCGAGATCGAGGTATCCGACTCGCCCAGCGGCCGGTGTGCCGAAATCACGAAGCAGCGCGACCTGGCCAGCAAGGGCGAGCGCATCGGCTTCCGGCTCGACGTCGTGCAACTCGGGTTGTCGAAGTGGGGCACGCCGGTCACTTCGTGTGTGGTGCTGCCGGAAGACGCTCCGGATAGGCCCGTGACGACACGGAAGCTGGGTCCGGTCGAAGGTGCTGTTCTTGAGTTCCTCAGGGCACGCCGGGTGGGCGCAAAGAAGGCAGAGGTCGCCAAGCACTTCGATGGGCAGTACCCGCGGACGTCGGTGTATCGCGCCTGCACCGCGCTCGCGGAAGCGGTCCTGATTCACGAAACGGCTGGTGTCGTCGCCTTTGCAGGGGACGTGCAATGAGCCCGCCGATTTTGTCTCGCGAAGTGGAAAAACGGCCGGTTTCGCAGTTGTCTCGTCTGAGGCGCGAGACACGCGAGACAAATGAGCGCATCAAGCTCGACGTAATTCCACTGGATGCCCGTCAGCATTGGATTGCAGCGATATGCGAGGTTGTCTCGTATGCCTGCGAGACAGACGAGACAAGACCCACTGCAGTTTTGTCTCGTTGTCTCTCTCTCCCTTTAGGGGAGAGACACGCGAGACAAGACAGGGCGTGCGGCGGTTTTCGGGAATATCAAAACGGAGGTGGAACGTGATTGACGGCCTGGTGAGCGGAAAGCTGTTCGGCACGGCGACGAGTCGGCAGGGGCGAGGTGGTGGGACGTTCGTGACGTGCAAGGTGCGTGCCGCGGTGGACGGCGGCGAGTCGCTGTTCGTGAATGTGATCGCGTTCAGCACGACGGCGGGTGATGCACTGCTGGCACTCGCGGATGGTGATTCCGTGGCGCTGGCCGGCACGCTGACGCCGAAGGTGTGGACGGACAAGCACGGCGATGCGAAGCCGGCGCTCGACATGGTGGCGCATGCGGTGCTGACGGCCTACCACGTGAAGCGGAAACGCGCCGCCGTACGCGGCGACGGAGCTGACGGTGAGGAAACTGGCGGCCGGCCGGCGGTGGGCGGGGCAGATCAGGCGCGTCAGATGTACGGCGGCGCGTCGACGGACGACATGAACGACGACTTGTGACCGGTATTAACGGTGGGAGAAACGGATATGGCAACGACAGCAGAGCGCCTGAAAGGGCATAGCAAGCGGATGCGGAGCGCGGGTTTCGTGCAGATCACGGCATGGGCATGCCCCGAGCTGGTTGCGCTGCTGAACAACGCGAAGCGGCCGGGCGAGTGTCGCGGCAGGACGCTGGAGCGGCTGATCTTGGGCGAGGCACGTGAGCGGCCGGCATTCTGGAGCGAGGCGGAGCGGGCTGAGATGACGGCCGGCAGCGGGCGGAAGGGCCGGATGCGAACGCGTCGCCGGCTCGCCGGATTGATGGAGCGGGCTGCAGCGGTTGGCGCGTCATCGACTGAATCTGTCGGCGAAAGTCTACAGGTGGGCGCGCATGAGTCTAGAAACGACGCCACCGAAGATTGTGCTCCGACGCGGCGGGATATCCGGTATGGAGGCAAGCAAAAATGAGCTTCACGAAAAAGAGGATCGACGTGACGATCACCCTTGGCGAGGGCGAGTTCGGCGACGACGGCTCGAACACGGTGACGCTGACCGGGCTGCGAGTGCAGGCCCTGATCGCCGTACTAGGCGGCGAAGCGATGGCGGAGGCGCAAGTCAGGGTGTCCGGTTTGCCGCTATCGATGATCAATCGGCTCACGACCATTGGGCCGATCAACACCGCATTTCGCAATAACAAGCTCCAACTGGCCGCCGGCGACGACGAGAACGGCATGCACGTCGTCTACTCGGGCACGATCGG
Organism: Burkholderia sp. BCC1972; assembly: GCF_905339605.1. NCBI lineage: Bacteria > Pseudomonadati > Pseudomonadota > Betaproteobacteria > Burkholderiales > Burkholderiaceae > Burkholderia > Burkholderia sp. BCC1972. The sequence continues at coordinate 18,711 of NZ_CAJPGH010000013.1, forward strand.
GGAGGCACATGGCGATTTTCAGGGTATGCCCGATGTGGCCTTGAACATCCTCGGGTGGGCCGGGTTGTACGACTCAGTAAAGCCAGTCGGCGCGCTCAGCTATGTGGGAAGTGTCGACGCCGCGACGATCATGCAGGAGCTGGCCGATACGATGGGCCTCGCGTTCGAGAACAACGGCGTGCAGGTGCAACTGTCGAATCCGTACTTCCCAGGCACGGCGCTCGCACAGGTGCGAGCGTGCGCACGTGCGGCAGACATCAACTACCTGATTGACCGCGACACGCTCGCGATCTGGCCGCTCGCCGGCGCGCGCGCGACCGCCGGCGAGCTTCCGCTGATCTCGCCGCGGACTGGCATGCGCGGCTACCCGATGTTCTCGAGCAAGGGGATTTCTCTCGTCACTGAATTTAATCCAGACATCAAGTGCGGCAGTCAAGTGAAGGTCGAAAGTTCACTGGATGCAGCGAACGGAATCTGGAATGTCTTCGAGCTGTCGCATGCGCTCGAAAGTGAAACCCCGGACGGTCAGTGGTTCACGCAGCTATCTGCGTTCCCGCACAACGGCTATTGATGCATTCGGCGATTTATAGTGGCCGATACTATTCGACATTGATAGCCGTCGACGTATGAAATATGCAATGTCGAATTGCCCAATTGGGCCGATAGCGGCTACTCATGCGCTGACGTCAGATTTATCCCGCCAGCTTCATCTACCGATTTTCCGTTATTCTGATCGAGTCATTCATGAAAAAACCTCTTTCTCTCATTTCGAAAACATTCATTTCACTCGCGCTGCTCGGGACGCTCGTGGCACACGCGCAGACCCCGCAGTTCATCCCTGGCCAACTGCTGACCGCCGCCCAGTTGAATCAGGCGTTCTTGAATGTCCTCCATCTGTCCGGAGGAACGCTCACCGGGCCGCTGACGGCGCCGTCGATCACGAGTTCGAACATCGCCATGAACGGCGGCGCGATCAATGGCACGCCCATCGGTGCCAGCTCACCCAGCACGGGCGCATTCACGACGCTGACGACGTCGAGCTCGGCCGCGCTAAACAGTGCGAACGTGTCGGGTGTGCTGAACGCGGGATCGCTTGGCGTGTCGGGCGCGTCGACACTCGGGGCCGCTACCGCTTCTTCGATCACATCGCAATCAATCTCGATTCCGACGAGTAGTGGTGCGAATCCGATTACGCTGGTTAATAACAACAACAATCAGATCGCATGGCCATCCGGATCCTCGATCCAATTGAATGGATCTGGATCGATCCAGTTTGGCGGAAACGTCAATGGCGCGTTGTTGTCGAATGACGGAGCGCCGAACGATATCGCGATGGTTGGCCCTGCAAATGTGGCCGGCTTCGATACCAACTTCGTTTTATATCCCTCCCCGCAAGCAGGTGCTTTTTTGGTGGTAAATCGAGTCGGCGGCCCGAATCAAGAGCAGTTTATTTTCGGTGCTCCGAATCCGGCAACCAATACGAAGTACCTGTTTTCACAAGTGATCGATGGGAGCGGCCAGTATCGGCCGGTGCAGTTCAACGGCGGCGCGACCGATGCAATGACGCTTACGACTAGTGGGAACGTTCAGTTCGACAACCATGTTTCTGCAGCATCGTCGGCACTCGGGAACGTCACGATGTCAGGTTGCGGGACGGGTGCGTCCGCTGCATTCGCAAACGACGTGCGCGGCACCCTGGTGATGGGGACGGGCGGCGTGACCTCTTGCGCTGCGACGTTCAACCATGCCTACGCGTCGACGCCGAGCTGCGTGATCACAGGGCTAGGAACTGGCAGTGCGGTGCTCTCCCTGTCGGCTCTGTCGACGACGGGTTTCACAGTCGCATCGTCTGCCGACATCAGCGGGAAGTACGTGACGTTCATGTGCATGCAGTGACCGACATGGTCCTCGCTGGGCCAACAACCTTGCCCGCGAAGCGTCGATGACGTTCGCGGGCTTCGCGCGCTGCCGCTTCCTCGCGCCCGCGCTGTTCCTGCTCGGCGCGCGGCCCGCGCTTCCGCTTCCTGCCGCTGCTGCTCGGCCAGCGCGGCGCGCTCGCGCTCCAGTGCTTCGAACTCGACGACGAGCCGCACACCTGGCGCAGCAGGTTCAGCGCGACGAACTCCGCCGTATGCGGGCGGGCCCATGATGCCGACGGCCGCGCTTACATACGCGACCGCGACGACCGTTGCGGCGAGCCGCGTCGCATCCATGCGGACGCCGACCGCGGCCGCCGCGTCGTGGCCTAGCGCGAGCGGATCCAGCGGCCGGATCACGAACGGCCAGGCACCCAGCGGTACGCCGAGCCAGCGCGCGGCGAGCGCGAGGCTGGTCGTGCCCGGCTGGTACAGGCTGCTGTTGGTCCATAGCGCGGCACCCACGATGTTCTGCTCGAGAACGCGAGCACGAGCGGCGACAGCGTGGCGAACAGCAGCATGCACACGCTGCCCGCGAGCACGAGCCGCCACGGCGTCGCGCGCCAGCCACCGGCTGCGACGATCGCGCACGCGGCTGCAGCGAGCCCGCAGACGAACAACAGCGGCACCGACGCGACGCCCGCCAGCGCCGGTACGAGCATCGCCGCGAGCAGACCGAGCTGCGCGCCGCCCGTCACGCCGAGCAGGTCGGGCGATGCGAGCGGATTGCGCGTGAGCGACTGGAACAGCGCGCCCGCGACGAGCGCGGCCGCAACACGCGGCAGGTTGAGGTCGAACAGGAACACTGCGCGAGCGAAGCGGCATTGCTGCCGGGCACCGCCTCCCACCACACGCGCAGATCGGGTGCGACGTGCAGCGCATCGCTGGCGGCTCCACGTTGTATGCTGATATTCCCCCGGACGCGCGCATCACCCAACACCATGCTTCACGAGAAGGCCAACATTGGCGGCAAGGATGTCTACATCGTCACGTCGCACCACCACGTCTTGCAGTCATGGGCGGAGATTCGTCGGTCCCTTGCCGCGGCGCCGGTGCTGCTCACGCTCGACCATCACACGGACACTTTCGAGCCGTTCTACCGGCACCTGTTCCATGCCACGCGCGGGAAGATGGGCGGCGCTCAGACAGCGGCCATGGAGGCGATGTTGCCGGGGATGATTGCTAACCTGCGCTACGACGACGAGGCGTCGGTGATGGACGCCATTGGCAAGCTTCACAACGACGAACACATCCTGACCGCGATCGCGGCGGGGATCCTGTCCCGTGGCTTCGTCATCAACCTCTCCTACGAGACTTGCAGCAAGCCAGGCGTGCTCTACGAGGCGGGTTCGATATGCGCGATCGGCTGCGCGAAGGTGCCGCACGACGACGAGTGCACGCCGATCCGCTCGGCGCAGGTGCTGGAAGCGGTCTATCTTGACCATGAACTCAACGTACTCAACGCGATGGCAGCGCAGGACGGCGTGCCGGCGGCGGAGGCTGAACCCTACGTTCTCGACATCGACCTCGACTATTTCCACTCTGAAAAAGCGATCGAGCCGGACGATCCGGCGACCTTCTACCGCCTGGTGCGTAACTCGGTCGCCGTGACTATCGCGATAGAACCCGAGTACGTCGCGGACTGTCGTGACGAGGGCTCGAACATCACGGGTGAGACCCTGCTCGAACGCATGAAGCAACACATCGAAGCGTCGATGGCATGAGCATCATCGGCGCTGAGCGAGGACCCCTGTGGATAACTCGGGTCACCTTGGGTTTTTAGTACACGAGTTAGTACACAAAATCGATGCGTGTGTCCGTGACCCTTGATAATAAAGGCTCTTGATAAATTCGCTCGGTTCTGTATCGAACCAGTCACCCAAAGTTGTCTAAGGTCGTCTAGTCGCCCCTCTCAAATCCTTGAAAACACATTCAGAACACCCACTGCTCGACATTCTGCAACCAGATGAATTGCACGACGAGCGGATATTGAGCCGTAACCGGTGTCATTGGTGAACCACAAGAACATCAGGAAAACTTCTCGACATGGTTACTTTCAAGCGAAACGGATCTTGGCGCTGGCTTGTGGCTTCCATTGCTCTGATATTGGCTGCTTGCGGCGGGGACGTCACCTCAGAAGGTGCGGGCAGTGGAGGTGGTGGAAGTGGAGGAGGATCGCCGCCTCCTGCTCCTCTTCTCACGCTCGGGAGCGGTGGAAAGATGCTGGCTGCCGATGGCAATAGCCTGCTCTACGTCGCGGCGGACGGCTCGGCCCGCATGAGGAATTTCGGCAGTCAGACCGAAGTCGTGCTGAATGGCTTTGCGTCTTTGCAGAACGCCGGAAATTGGCAGCTTAGCGGCGGCTACGCATACGTGTCCGCGGTAGATGTCGACTGCCCACAGCCGTTGCCCTTTCATTGCATCTACCAGTGGGACCCGAATGGCGTGAAGACGAATATGTCGATACTCGCCGGGACAGCCGGTCACGCTGATGACCTTGCGCCATCCGCACATGACGGGTATCTGCTTTGGAACAGTTATGGAGGCGGGACCCTTTATAGCCAGTCCACAAAGACTTTCACGAGTCTTCCGCCAGGGCTGAGTGCTTCCGTCAACAGTTTCAGTGTTTCGAACGGGATCGTGAACTACTACTACTGGATCCAGTTGCCCGAGGCCTTCAATCCACAGCAGGTATACATGTGGTCATCACAGACGCAAGCGTCGGCAGCGTTGTGGCAAATGTACCCGGGTGGATCCGTTCAAACGGACGGACAGTCCGTCGCTTGGCTTAGCGGTATCTCCGCTCAGGGTGGGACGCACATCCAAAATTTGTCTTGGCAGGCTGCGACGGGCGGACCCGTTTCGATTTCGCCTGACGAGGTCGGCGGAGGCGCCTACTTTCTTTTATCGGAAGGGGTACTCGCCTGGGTGGAAACGCAGCAGACTTTTTCTCGCCTCGATCTACGGGCGGTGGTGGTGTCGACCGGGAAGATCAACACGCTGTCGACTGACATGACTGCTCGACTACTCGGCAATGCAGCCGGAAATGTGATCTACCAGGTATCGTCGGCGAACAAGGTTTATCGCTGGCAGGCCACAACAGGCGCGGTGACCCAACTGCTCGATTCGGTGCCGAACCAACTGATTCAGTCCGGGACGTACGTGTACTACACGCAGGGAAGTAATAACGACGTTTATCAGATTCGGTTGCAGTGAGGATCGGTGGCGAAAGTTGATGTGCTGACCATTGCGGCGCGGAACAGGGCAGCCGCGCCGGATGCGCATCGCGCCGTTTGTGGGCGTCTGCCGGGGGACATGGCGAAGCTCTGCCTGGCCGGACGGGCGCCTCAGCCGATTCAACTATCTCCGCGGTGCACGGTGTGGAAGAACAGCGAGGTCCACGCGTATCTGAGGGACCCGATTCACTACGGGGACTTCAGCGAGCTTTGATCGTTGCCGATGTATAGGCGACTGGTTCATGCACGTGAAAGAAGAGCGAGTAATCAATGGCGTATTTCAAACTGGCCTCATTGTCTGAGCTTCTCTCCAGGATGGAGGCTGAAGAGATCGATCGTTGTCATTTTCGCTTCCGGCTACACCGGGGAGAGTTCGACGCGTTCGTCTTCATCGATGTCGATCCCTATGTGCTTGCGTTTGGCGCTATCGGGCAGAATTTCTACTTCGAAGTGTCGGTCGACCCGAGAACGCTTGAGACACCGGGTGTGTTTCCAACTGACGTGTACTACAGGCTTTGCGAGATCCTTGGCCTGGGCCGTTCGGGACCTCGATTCACTCCAAGCGCTTTCCTTGCACACGTGAATGAAGCAATGAAAGGAGTGGGGTTCCGTCGGGCCGCCCCGCGCGACTTGGCTCAGTATCGAAGAAACGTCGAGGAATCTGAAAAGATCTGGTTCTGCGGATGGCGAGACAACACGGCGTCAGCTAAGCATGTGACCATGGAAAATCTTGAGAAGACGCGCAAGTGGCTAGGTGAGAAGGCCTATGTGCGGTGTAAAGAGAGGAACATCAGTAGCTGCTGGACGGATGACGCAACCAGAGCCAAGGAGATTGATCTGCCTTGATGGCAATCTCGGGCGATAGGCGTCAGGGCTCCAAGGAAGTACCCGATAGTAGAGCAGGATTTGAACCAGTTGTGGCTGGCGCAGCGCCGTCCTTTAAATCTGCTAGGATTTTCCAAACCGCAGCGCGATGACTGCGACAACACAATCACAATTGACGGGGAATGCGATGGCAGACAACAACTCAACCGGCCTTGCCGCCGAGATGCCGAAAGCGTGGTCCTATCTGGACTCGATGCTCGTTACCGGGGAGGCCGTTCAGGAGAGCACGGTGCAGCGCCGTTTATTTGCGCTTTTGCATCGGCGCGCACTTGTGGCGGCGACGTCTGGCCGGCTAATCGGCATGACGCGAGGTCTACTTGGAGGGTTTTCGCCGGTTGACCTCCGCTGGCAGGACATCAAGACGGCCCATATCAAGGCCGGTATCTTTGGCAGTACGCTGACCGTTACTGCACTGACTCAGCCAGACTTGGCAAGCGGTGGCGCACTCCGCGGATTTCAGTTCTCGGGCTTGCGTAAAGCTGAGGCGCAAGCAATCTATCGCATTTGCCAAGCTCAGGAGCAGGCCTGGCGTGAAAAGCGCCGGCAGAGGGAGCTTGAGGAGATGCGTGCCAAATCCGGTGGGTTTCAGGGAAGTTTTGGTGACTCTGTCGCAACGGCAAGCGAAAGTCCGACTGAGCGGTTGCAGAAAGCCAAGACCATGCTGGACCAAGGGCTCATCAGCGATTCGGAATACGAAACCATCAAGGCCAAGGTCATCAGCCAGCTTTGATGCGGTTGGACCTTGGTTCTTCAAAGGTCGGCAAGAAATCATCACTCGATCTAGAAACGAATTCGCCCACCCCGGCATCCTTCGAATTTCGCTTGGGTGAGGACGAAAAGTGGAAAGATGCGTACTTGTCGGTCAACTGGCTGGAATACCTGCTCTGTGGCAACACCGACATGGCTGAAAAGCTGTCGGCCCTCCACCAGTATCAGGTTGACAACCCTTTTGAGTTGGCTCCAATTAAGCCAACCAAGGGGATTGTCTACGTGGTTGTGCCGGTCGACGACGTGCCCGTCAATGCGGCGCGATGCCGACGCGAAGATTCGCGCAGGCATAGACGAGCGAGAGCGCCGCGAAGACGAAGAGACACGCGGCAACGATCCTGGCGCCCCGGCTCGTTCTCTCGATTTTCGTGAACAGGACGCTGCCGATCAGGACGAGGGAGACACCCGTGAAGAAGTCGTTGGCCACGCTGCCGAGGCTGCCATCGGCATGGCTGTCTACGAAGCTCATGTAGTCGTAAGTCAGAAGATGGTGCAACTGATCCAGGTTGCGCACATGAATGAGCGTACCAACGACAAAGGCGAGTCCCGCTACCGAGAGGACCGACGCGGCGACTGACAGGGCAACTTTGGCTCGTGCGCTCATACGTCATCCCATCGTGTAATAGGCTTGGGTCTGCGCACAGAGAAAGATGACGAAGAGCGTGATCGCGCAGCCAAGCGCGAAGATGAAGCTCTTTGTGTTTCGATCTGCTTTGAGCGCAGACATGGCCGAGAACGCGCCAAGGGCGGCGAGCAGCAGCACGTAAAAGCGGCTCGCGAGCAGTTCGGCTTCCGGGAGCGCCCGATCGAAGCGATCCGTCCAGTGGTAGGTAATCGCTTTCAGCGTCAGGCCATCGGAAATGACGGCGGGTTTGAGCAACAGGTGAGCGGCGGGCATGCCCGCACCGAGGTAGCAGAGGGCGAGCACGAGCAAGGTCACTGCGACGAATTTCAGTCTCATCGGCTTTTGAATTCAGCGAAGCTCCAGTGCACGGACATGTTCATCATTCCCCGGACTATATCGTCCCGGTTTCGACGGTTGTCATCGTGGTGCGAAACCATCCGACTGGCTGACAGTTTTGCCAGATGGTTTGCCGTCAGGCTGAATGCTACATTCCGCGAGCCGACCTGGCCCTCCCTTTCAGCAATCTCCCAGCCCATGTCCCTGTCCCGCCGACATTTCGTTGCCTCCCTCGCCGCACTCCCGATGCTTGCCGCACGCGCGGCGTCGGGCGCTCCCGTGTCGTCACGACCTGCCGACCGCAACGCGATCATCCGCGCCGTTTTCGCCGACGGCGCATCTCTTCCCGACCTGACCTCGCGCCACGTTGCGTTGATGAAGCAGTTGCGGGTGATGTGGGTGCCGGTCGAATCCGGCGCACCGGGCATCGATCCGATGCATCCGCTGATCGGCGAAGGGTCGACGATTATGTTGGCCAAGGCTGCACTCAAAACCAATGACGATGCGCTCGCCATTCGCACGCTCGCCGAACTCGGACACCTCGTCCCCGTGTTTGTCGCGACGGCGGGCACGCTGGCGCCCGGGCGATACACGATCCCGCCAGCGCTTCGCAAGCTGTTTGCCTTCAAGGGGAGTGGTGTCGATGCGTCGGGCCGGTTCGAATTTCGTGCCGCGCATCTTGCCGTGCTGAGGGGCGCCAACTGGCGGACGGTCGATGCGGACGCTATAGACGACGTGCTGAGCGAAGGGGATTTCTGGCCGATGGCCTACATCGACGGCAAGCGGCCATACGGGGATCGCACGTACTACCAGTTCGACATGGCCGAACTGCTGGGGGAGCCGTACAAGCGGGATATCAGGGGCGATCTGGTCAAGGACGGGAAAAAGGATGCGCGTCTGGAGCGGCTTCACGGCGAAACGCTCGCCGCACTACAGGTGTTCCTGATGCACGCCGATCTGACCAGGCCGGCCTGATCTGGTTTCAGTCCGGCGCATCGATCGCGTTGCGGACAACAAGGCAATCGACGCATCCGTACCCTTCGCGACAACAATGGTGCGTCGACCTTTACGCGACCGTAGCGCCGCAATCTTCACCCGCCTCAATCCCAATGACGATGATGGTGGTAATACCCGTCACCGTAATATCCACCGCCGTCAGGCACCACGATACAGCCGCTCAACAACACGGCGACACCGGCAATCAGCAAAAGGGTTTTCTTCATGGCACTCACCTGCTCGGGTTCGATATGAAACCCAGCATAGCGAGCGCCTCCCACCCCGGATGTAAGCGATCGTTTCCCTGTGGCGCAATCCGTAACGGCGGATTATTCCGGTCACAATGACCGTAACAATTAGCCAAACAGCAGACGTTTTCAGGCGACGACGACCCTGTTTCGCCCCGTATCCTTCGCACGATACAGCGCGGCATCGGCGGCTTCGATCAACGCATCGGGCGTCGACAGATCGTCGGCCGACACGGTCGCGCAGCCGACGCTGACGCTCACGCGCCCGGCCGGCGAATCCGGCATCTCGAGATCGAGCCGCAGCACCGCGTCGCGCACTTCGTCGGCCACCACGCGCGCGCCGCGCGCCCCCGTGTTCGGCAGCACGATCGCGAACTCCTCGCCGCCGTAGCGCGCGACGATATCCGCAGGCCGTCGCACCGCGCCGGCCAGCGCATTCGCAATCGCGATCAGGCACGCATCGCCCTTCACGTGGCCGAACGCATCGTTGTAGGCCTTGAAGTGATCGACGTCGACCATCAGCAGCGACAACGGTTCGCCCTGACGCCGCGCCTGCAGGAACAGCGTGTGGAAATGATCGTTGAAGTGGCTGCGGTTGAACGCGCCGGTCAACCCGTCGCGCGCGGACGAGCGGATCAGCGTCGCGTGCGCCTCGAACAGCTGCCGGTACAGCATCGTCACTTCCCACGCGAGCACGCACACGAGCACGCCGGGCGTGAACATGCTGAACACGCGCGCGACATACCAGCCGACCGTGAAGCGGTTCGTCGCCAGCAGGTTCAGCGTCGTATCGGTGAGGCACGCGAGCACGGCGATCGCGAGCCACAGGTCGAGTGTCGTGCGCAGCCGGCCGGTGACGACCACGGTGACGAGCGCGAGCACATTGAGGATCCACACGACGAGCGCGATGCCGTTGACGGGCAGCACGGCCGCGTCGCCGGGCGGATGGAACGCGGGCGGCAGCGACACGTTCAGCGCGAGCGCGCATAGCAGCGCCGCTGCGACGGCCGGCCCGCCGACGAGCGCGACCGTCCAGCGGCGCGTCTCTTTCTCGCCGACCGGTGCGCGCGTCAGCCGCTCGCGTGCGAACAGCGCGGCCATCACGAAGCACGGGAAGCCGGAATGCCAGAAGACCCACATCCACGCAGCGCTTTGCGGGCGCGCGCCGAGCAGGCCCTGCGGCGCGAATACGCCGGGAAAGGTGAGCAGTTGCAGCGCGACGGCGAGCGCGGTGAACGCATAGGCGCCGCCGAGCGCACCGAGCACGGGCTGGCGCGTGACGGTGAACTGCGCGCCGAGGAAAAATGCGGCGATGCTCGCGGTCGTGAACACGGTGAGCGCGCACATCGGCATGAACGGCTCGACGGCCGGCAGCGAGACGTTCGCGTGCGGCGCGGCGATCCCGAGTGCAAGCAGGATGACGAGCGCCGTCAGCGCGCCGAACCAGAGCTGACGGCGCGTCGTATGCTGGATCAGGATGCCTTCCATGGAGTCCCCCGGACACGCGTGCTCGAACGCCCGTTCTTGCGCCGGGCGGCACGCCTCCCGATCGCGGCGCGACCGGTGCGGCCCGATCCTATCGCGTTATTGCCGTCCGCTCAAATGCCGAGCCCCGGGCCGAAGTTGCCGGCGACCCATTGCGTGACGGCATTGACGTCCGCGTAGTCCTGTTCGGGCAGGCCGTCGAGCATCGACAGCACCTCGTTGCTGGCGCCGGCGTCGCGCGCGGCATCGACGATCGCATCCTTGTTCGCCGGGTAGCGGACGGCCGCCAGCACGTCGGCGATCTGCAGGTCGATCGTTTCGTGAGGGATATCGTGAGCAGGGGCAGCGGGCTTGTCGTTCACGGCGGCGTCTCGCGAGTTGGGCGGGAATCGGATCGAAGTGGAGGGGCGGCGCACTGCGCGTTACCGGGCCCGGGATGGCCCGGCCGTCGCATGCTGCGGATCGTGGATGAAGCGGCTCAATGACCGCGTCGCACGCGGCGCCACGGATGCTTCCAGTCGATATGCGGAGCGTTTTCGTCGCGCGGATGCTGGCGCCGGTGCTCCTGCCACAGTTCGTCGGAAAACAGCGCCGCGACGATGACGAGCGGCAGCACGAGGAATATTCCGAGTATGACTTGCTCGATCACGATAGCCTCCTTGCGGTGGCAGGAACCCTTGCTCCCATTCTAGGCTCTGAACCCGGCCCGCGTTCATTTTCTTACAGTGCGAAACGAGCCCGGACGCGGCCGTGCCGCGTGGGCATTCCGCACGTGCGCCGGCATCAAAAAGGACATGAACATGCAACTCCAGAACGATACCAACACGCTCGCGCTGCGGCCGCTGGAGCGCCAGGACCTGCGCTTCGTCCACGAGCTGAACAACGACGCGAAGATCATGCGCTACTGGTTCGAGGAACCGTACGAAACCTTCTCGGAGCTGTCGCAACTGTACGACCGCCACGTGCACGACCAGCGCGAACGCCGTTTCGTCGCGGTCGATGCGCAAGGCGAACTGGTCGGCCTCGTCGAACTGATCGAGCTGGACTACATCCATCGCCGCGGCGAGTTCCAGATCATCATCGCGCCGCACTGCCAGGGGCGCGGCTACGCGGGCCAGGCGACGCGCCTCGCGATCGAGTACGCATTCAAGGTGCTGAACATGCGCAAGCTGTACCTGATCGTCGATACGTCGAATGCGGCGGCGATTCACGTGTACGAGAAATGCGGATTCCAGCACGAGGCCGAATTGAAGGAGGAGTTTTTCGGCAACGGCGCGTATCACAACGCGTATCGCATGTGCATTTTCCAGCGCGATTATTTCGAGCATCAGCAAGCCAGCCCGAATAAGGCAGGGTAAACGCGCTGACGAAAGATGCTCGCGGCGGGATTCCGCGGGCACCGTAACCATTCGGGGAACTACGGATAAATACGGATTCGCTTATACCTGGCATTTTTCTTGTATCAGGTATTTGCGATTCCGCGCGGCAGTAAAGTTGAATCATTTCGGATGACTTTATGTGCGGCGCATCAAAATGATCCAGATGGCGAAATGGATTATCCAAACCGTTCAATTGTCGCAATGTAACTTTCCTGAAAGCCCTGCCTGGCAATGCTTTGCGCCTGGCGTCACGGGCCTGCCTGCTGCGCGCCGAGCGTTGCTGCTGGCGCGCGGCAAGCGAAAAACGGGCTGCGCACGGGGTGCGACAATCCGCCGCTATTGCGGTCGCACAACAAATGTGCTTGCTATCGTTTGCCGGTCTTCTAAAGTGAAAAACGCGGGTTCACGATCATCTTTAAACGCATAGCTAACCCAAGCCTGGTGCCCGCAGCCTGGAGACAGAACATGATGAAGCGTACCGGTATCCTTTTTGCCCTCGTCGGCGCATTTTGCGCAGTGTCGATTGCCCAGGCCGGCGGCGATTCGGCCGTCAAGCCGAAGCAGGAAATCCAGTTGACGAAGAATGCCTGGGGCTGCCTGTCGAAAGACAATCTGGATTCCGTACTGAATCACGAGCGTGACGGGAAGTCGCAGGCGAAGCAGCAATACTTCGACGACTTCCGCTGCCTGTCGGTGCCGGAAGGCCAGCGCTTCCGCGTGGTGTCGGTCGACCAGGGCGATGTGCAGTTCGTCAGCGCCGACAACAGCGACCAGCAAGGCCTCTGGACCGATTCGCGCTTCGTCAAGCAGTAACCGGTCGATCCCCGCGCAGTCGCACGACGCGCGAGCGCGCCGGCCCGATGGGCCGGCGGCGCGAACCGAACACGGCCCGGCGGATGCCGGGCCGTTGCGCTGTGGAGGACGCATGACACGCGCCGGGCGGCGCGCATTCGGTATCATCACGGCCCGACCGAACCGAATGCCCGCCCGGGCCGACTCCGCATGGCGCTGAAATCCACGATCTACAAAGCCGAACTGCAAATCGCCGACATGGATCGGCATTACTACGCCGATCATGCGCTGACGGTGGCGCGCCATCCGTCGGAAACCGACGACCGGATGATGGTGCGCATCGTCGCGTTCGCGCTGTTCGCGCACGAGCGGCTCGAATTCTGCAAGGGGCTGTCGGACGTCGACGAGCCCGATCTGTGGCAGAAGGACCTGACGGGCGCGATCGACGTATGGATCGAGGCCGGCCAGCCCGACGAACGTCGCATCTCGAAGGCGGCCGGCCGCGCCGGGCAGGTCACGGTGATCGCGTACGGCGGCAAGACGTCGGATATCTGGTGGCAGGGTGTGCGCAGCAAGGTCGAGCGGCTGCGCAACGTGCAGGTGCTGTCGCTTGCCGACGGCGTCGCGACCGCGCTCGGGCGGCTCGCGGAGCGCACGATGCGCCTGCAGTGCACGGTGCAGGACGGCGCCGCATGGATCTCGAGCGCCGACCACGATCCGGTCGCGGTCGAATGGACGGTGCTGAAGGCGCGCGCGGACGCGTAACGGCCCGCGCGCCGGCCGCGTTCAGCCGAGCGCGGCCGGCGGCCCCTTGACTTCGACCATGTTGCCTTCGGGATCGAACAGGTAGATCGACGGCCCGTAGCCGCCGGCGCCGTAGCGTTCGGCCGGCGCGTCCGGCCGCGCGCCGTGCGCGGTGAAATGGGCGATCAATGCGTCGGGATCGAACGGCTCGACGCGCAGGCACAGGTGATCGAGGTTGCGCCCGGTGCCGGGCGGGCCGCTGTCGGGACGGTCGATCGGGCCGCCGACCGTCAGCAGGTCGATCAGCGCATCGCCGGCGCGCAGCTGCACGAGGCCCAGATCGGGCTGCTCCTTCTCGACATGGCAGCCGACGGCGTCGCAGTAAAAGCGCGTCATCGCCGCCATGTCGGTCACGCGCAGCACGATGTGATCGATCCCGCGAATGGTGGGCTTCATGAACGGTTACTCCTTCGCTGTCGACGAGCATCGAGTGTAGGCGCATCGCGCCTGCGCCGCAGGCCGGAACGCGGCACAATCGACAGACGAAAAAAAGCCCGCTCACGCAGTGCGGAGCGGGCTTAATCCATATCAGGAGGAGACATGGAGGAGACAGTTCCAACTATACACACGGCGATGGTGCGACGCAATATTCCGATTGCAAAAAAACGTCAGGACGGCGATTTGTCGCATCCGCAGTGCAGCAAAAGAGTGACGGGACGATGACGAAAATCGCGCCGGAACGGCCGCCGCGCCCGTTTCGTCGGATTTATTGTCAACTGATGCGTCCCCGGTTCGTCGATCGAATCACAGAGCAAGATTCAGGGCGCGACGGCATGTGCCGATGTCTAGAGTAGGCACCATCTACACTAAAGCGTACGAGGTTCAGATGAAAACCGCCTATCCGACCGACGATGCCCGCTGGGGCGCCGTGACCGAGCGCGATCCGCATGCGGACGGCGCGTTCTTCTATGCCGTGAGCACGACCGGCGTGTTCTGCCGTCCGACCTGCGCATCGCGACAGCCGCGTCGCGAGAACGTGTCGTTCTTCACCGATGCGGCGGCCGCACGCGCGGCCGGCTTCCGGCCGTGCAAGCGCTGCCAGCCGGAAGGGCTGCCGCGCGAGCTCGAGATCGTCAACCGCGCATGCGCGGTGCTCGACGCGCATGCCGAGCGGCTCACGCTGCAGCAACTGAGCGACGCCGTGCACGTGAGCCCGTTCCACCTGCAGCGGCTCTTCAAGCGCGTGGTCGGCGTGTCGCCGCGGCAGTACCAGGCCGCGCAGCGCGGCGCCGCGCTGCGGCAGGCGCTGCAAAGCGGGCAGCCGGTCACGCAGGCGGCCGTCGACGCGGGTTTCAATTCGCCGTCGCGGCTCTATGCGTCGGTACCGCGCGAGCTCGGGATGGCGCCGTCCGCGTTCCGCCGCCAGGGCGCAGGCCTGCGGATCGAGTATGCGACCGCGTCGACGTCGCTCGGCACGGTGCTCGTCGCCGCGACCGATCAGGGCATCTGCCGGATCGCGTTCGGCGACGAACCGGCGGCGCTCGTCGGCGAACTGAAGGACGCATTTGCCCGCGCCGAACTGGTCGAAGCGCCCGCGCGGCTTGCGCCGTTCGTCGCGCAGATCCGCGCGTACCTGGACGGCACGCGGCACGCATTCGACCTGCCGCTCGACATCGCGCCGACTGCGTTCCAGCAACGTGTATGGGAAGCGCTGACGCATATTCCGTACGGCGAAACACGCAGCTACTCGGAGATTGCCGAGGCGCTCGGTTCGCCGCGCGCGGTGCGGGCCGTCGCGTCCGCGTGCGCGTCGAACCCGGTCGCGCTCGCGATTCCGTGCCACCGTGTCGTGCAGAAGGGCGGTGCGCTCGCCGGATATCGCTGGGGCGTGCGCCGCAAGGCGACGCTGCTCGCGTCCGAGGCGCGTCATGCCCACAACGATGAACCCGAAGCAGTGACGGAGGGCAGTGAGGTTTGAGCATCGAAACAGCAACGATCACGTCCATCGCGGACGGCGGCCATGTGCCGCCGTCCGCGCAGATGGAGCTGCGCTACAAGGCGCCGTACGACTGGGCGCGCGTGCTGCGCTTCTTCAGCGGGCGCGCAATCCCGGGCGTCGAGCAGGTCGCCGACGGCATGTATCGCCGCATCGTCGACCTGCACGGCGATGCCGGCCGGCTCACCGTCGCGAAACATCCGCGCAAGCATTGCCTGATCGCGACCGTCGAAGGGGCCGTTGCGCGCCATGTCGACGAGGCGTTCGCCGCGCGCGTCGCGACGATGTTCGACCTCGGCGCCGATCCGGCCGCGATCGGCGGCGGGCTCGCGCGCGATCCGTGGTTCGCGCCGCTCGTCGAGGCCGCGCCGGGGCTGCGCGTGCCGGGCGCATGGTCGGGGTTCGAACTGGCCGTGCGTGCGATCGTCGGCCAGCAGGTGAGCGTGAAGGCGGCGACGACGATCGTCGGCCGGCTCGTGGAAAGGGCAGGCGAGCGCGTGGTGCACGAGGACGACGGCGCGCCGGCGTGGCGTTTCCCGACGCCCGACGCGCTGGCCGCGTGCGATCTCGACAAGATCGGGATGCCCGGCAAGCGGGTGGCGGCACTGACGGGCGTGGCGCGCGCGGTAGCGGCCGGCGACGTGCCGGTCGATCACGCACATGCCGATCTCGCGACGCTGCGCAGCGCGTGGCTCGATCTGCCGGGCATCGGCCCGTGGACCGTCGAGTACATCGCGATGCGCGCGTGGCGCGACCCGGACGCGTGGCCGGCCTCCGATCTCGTGCTGATGCAGTCGATCGCCGCGCGCGATCCGGCGCTCGACCGGCTCACCAGCCAGAAGCGCCGCACCGAAGGCTGGCGGCCGTGGCGCGCGTATGCGGCGCTGCATCTGTGGAACGAAGTGGCCGACCGGGCGGGCGGCGCGCGCGGCGGGTGAGCGCGGCGGCATGCGGCCGGGTGCGACCAGGCCGGGCCGCGATGCAACCCGTTGCGCAGGCCGTGCAGGCCGCCCCAGGCTGCCCGCCGGATGCGGGCAGTCGCGGCCATTCCGCGAGTCCGGCGCCTGCCGGATTTCGCGCGTGCGATGCAGGCGCACGCATCATTTCCCGGTCGGTTTGGTAGCGCGGTTGCACCTGCCGCCACCTGTTTGCTGCCCACGTTCCGTCCGACGAATTCGGCTGACCGGCGTGACGATCGGCGCCGCCTGGAACCGGTCACGCTTGTTTCGAGAACCTCGGCCGGCCCGTCCGGCGGCCCGCTCAAGCCCGCGCACCCGGCCCGGAGCCACCTCAAGCGCGTGTTTCGGCGAGATGTTAAAGTGCCCGCTACCAACGAAGCGACCAACAATCCAGCCGGCCGCGCGCGGCACTCTGCGCGCGGCCGTCACGCACTTGCGTCTCCATGTCGAACACCATGACTCACCGCCAGTCCGAACTGCTGCTGAATCGTCTCGAAGCGCTGAGCTCGGGCCCGACGCGGCAGCATCTGCCCGACGGCCTGCGCGGCATCGAAAAGGAAAGCCTGCGCGTGACGCGCGACGGGATGATCGCGTTCACGCCGCATCCGCGCGCGCTCGGTTCGGCGCTCACGCATCCGGCGCTGACGACCGACTATTCCGAAGCGCTGATCGAACTGATCACGCCGGCCGAGCGCGACGCCACGATCACGCTCGAACGCCTCGACGATCTGCATCGCTACGTCTATGCGTCGCTCGGCGACGAGATGCTGTGGAACGACTCGATGCCGGGCCTGCTGCCGGCCGACGACCAGATTCCGATCGCCGACTACGGCTCGTCGAACATCGGCCGCCTGAAGACGGTGTACCGGCGCGGCCTCGCGTATCGCTACGGCCGCACGATGCAGTGCATCGCGGGCATCCACTACAACTACTCGCTTCACGAGGAAGTGTGGCGGCGCCTGCATGCGGACGAAGGCTCGACGGCCACGCTCGTCGACTACCAGTCGGAACGCTATCTCGCGCAGATCCGCAACTTCCGCCGCCGCAGCTGGCTGCTGATGTACCTGTTCGGCGCGTCGCCGTCGCTCGACACGAAGTTCCTGCGCGGCAAGCCGCACAAGCTCGACACGTTCGACGCCGATACGCTGTACCTGCCGTATGCGACGAGCCTGCGGATGAGCGATCTCGGCTATTCGAACACGACGGCCCAGGCCGCGCTGCACGTCGACTACAACACGCTGCCCGGCTATCTCGACGCGCTGTCGAAGGCCGTGAGCGAGCCGTATCCGGCGTACGAGGCGATCGGCACGCACCGCGACGGCGAGTGGATCCAGATCAACACGAACGTGCTGCAGATCGAGAACGAGTTCTACTCGACGATCCGGCCGAAGCGCGTCACGTATTCGGGCGAGCGGCCGCTGCATGCGCTTGCGTCGCGCGGCGTGCAGTACATCGAAGTGCGCTGCCTCGACATCGATCCGTTCGAGCCGACCGGCATCGCGCTGGAAACCGCGCGCTTCATCGACGCATTCCTGCTCGCGTGCGCGCTGGACGAAAGCGCGCCGCTCGACTGCGAGGCGTACAAGGAAGCGAACGCGAACTTCGGCAGCGTGACGATGGAAGGCCGCAAGCCGGGGCTCGCGCTCACGCGCGACGGCCAGTCGATCACGCTGCAGCAGTGGGCCGACGAGCTGATGGCCGATATCGAAACCATCGGCCGCCGTCTCGACGAAATTCGCGGCGGCGACGAGCATGCGCGCGCGATTGCCGCGCAGCGCGAGAAGCTCGCCGATCCGGAGCGCACGCCGTCCGCGCGCGTGCTGCGCACGATGCGCGAAAACGGCCAGTCGTTCCTCGCGTTCGCGCTCGCGCAGAGCGAAGCGCATGCCGCGCATTTCCGCGCGCGTCCGCCGTCGGCGGACACGCTGCGCACCGAGCAGGCGCTCGCCGCGAAGTCGCTGGCCGAGCAGGCCGAGCTCGAAGCGAAAGAGGCCGGATCGTTCGACGCGTTCGTGGCGGCCTACCGCGCGTATACGCTGAACCGCTTCAGCGTCTGACCAGCGCCTGACGATCGCGCAAGCGGCCGGCGCAGCCTGCGCCGCGCCGCTCTGCGGTGCGATCGGGCCGGTTCCGTCAATGATCAGTGGTGGGCGTACGTGTCGCGGTCGATCGCGCGCGGCAGCGCCGGCTTGCCTGATTCACCGTTCACCCGGCCGTCGTTGCCGTAACCGGCGTCCTCGCCGCGCGCCCGCGCGGCACGCTCCATGATCTCCCGCATGTTCTCCGGAAAGTCGGGACTGCTTGCGAGGCTCGTCCGGTAACCGGCGGCCTGCAGCTCCACGAGTTCCTGGCGGACCTGCGCGCGCGTCACCGTCGATGCCGCCTGAGCGTGGGCGGCGAAGGCCGCGCCCATCAGCAGGAGGGCGCATGCCGTGTGTTTCATCGTATTCATCGTGCTTGCTCCGTGAGGTTCCGGTGCCGCGCCGTTTCTGGCCCGGCCGGAATCGATGCAGCCAGTCTAGGCTTCGGATGCCGGACGAAACACCCGCGTTGCCGTCAGTCACCTTTGTCGCGCGTGCAACATTGCGCGGGCGACGGCGTGACCGGACTTCCTGTCGAACGTGACAGCCGCCCGCCATCCACCGGTCATCGTGCGGCGCCGCGGCCGTATCGGGTCGTCGCGCATCGGGCTTGTCCCCCTTGTACAAGCGCCACGCGCCTCCTAACCTCTTTTAAGCGACCGATCGGTTGGCCGTGCAACGTCGTTGCGTGCGCAAGCGCCTGATCGCGGTCGTGACCGCAGGACATCGCCTTGTACCGAACCCGGGGGCATCGGCATGCCAGCCCGGGTCGACAGCGCAAGGCATGGGACCCGAGTAAGCGCTAAAGCGCCAACTCGGGTCGACAGCGCAAGGCATGGGACCCGAGTAAGCGCTAAAGCGCCAACTCGGGTCGACATCTGGAGACACGATGAACCCTACCGACGCCCTACCGTCCGGCATCGTCTTCGCGCAGCCGTTGACACCTGTCGCCAACTCGCTGCTGCTGTCGTTTCTCGTCGCCGCGATCCCGATCGCCGTCGCGCTGATCGCGCTCGGCGTGCTGCGCCGCCCCGCGTGGCAGGCGTCGCTTGCCGGGCTCGTCGCCGGCCTCGCGGTCGCGATCGGCGCATGGGGGATGCCGGCCGGGCTCGCGTTCAATGCGGTCGGCGCCGGCATGGCGCTCGCGGTCGTGCCGGTGATGTGGATCGTCTTCAACGCGCTGCT
Source organism: Burkholderia sp. BCC1972 (assembly GCF_905339605.1). Taxonomy (NCBI): domain Bacteria; kingdom Pseudomonadati; phylum Pseudomonadota; class Betaproteobacteria; order Burkholderiales; family Burkholderiaceae; genus Burkholderia; species Burkholderia sp. BCC1972. The sequence continues at coordinate 38,342 of NZ_CAJPGH010000013.1, forward strand.
GCTGTACAACATCGCGGTGAAGTCGGGCCGCTTCGACCAGTTCCGGCAGTGGATGCTCGACAACCTGCCCGACGACCGCCGCCTCGTGCTGCTCGTCGTCGCGTTCTCGTTCGGCTGCCTGCTCGAAGGGATCTCCGGATTCGGCACGCCGGTCGCGATCACGAGCGCGCTGCTGATCGCGCTCGGCTTCCCCGCGCTCGAAGCGCTCACCTATACGCTGCTGTTCAACACCGCGCCGGTCGCGTTCGGCGCGCTCGGCGTGCCGATCACCGTGCTCGGCGCGGTCACGTCGCTGCCGCCCGCGACGCTCGCGCAGATGGTCGGCCGCCAGCTGCCGTTCTTCGCGCTGCTGCTGCCGTTCTACGTGGTCGGCGCGTATGGCGGCCTGCGCTCGATCTCGAAGCTGTGGCCGGCGCTGCTCGTGTCGGGCGGCAGCTTCGCGCTCGCGCAGTTCGTCACGTCGAACTTCCTCGGCTACCAGCTCACCGACGTGCTGTCCTCGCTCACGTCGCTGATCGTGACGATCGGCTTCCTGCAGGTGTGGAAGCCGCAGCCCGATCCGCAGTACGCGCTCGCGCGCAGCGTGCCGGCGGCAGCCGGCGCCGCGCGCGCGGGCTTCGGCGGCTGGCTGCCGTGGCTCGTCGTGTCGGTGGTCGTGATCGTGTGGGTGCACGCGAACATCGCGGCGATCGGCGACGTGAAGATCAAGTGGCCGGGCCTGCACAACGCCGTGTTCGTGTCGCTGTATCACAAGCCGTACGCGGCGATCTGGGATTTCCAGCCGCTCGGCACGGGCACCGCGATCCTGCTGTCGGCGATCGTCACGGCCGCGCTGACGCGCACCGGCCCCGGCGCGTTCGTCGAATGCGTGGTGAAGACGTGGCGGCAGACGTGGATCGCGATCGTCACGGTGATGATGATCGTCGGGCTCGCGTACCTGCTGAACTACTCGGGGATCAGCTACACGCTCGGCACCGGCGTCGCGTCGACGGGTGCGCTGTTCCCGCTGGTGTCCGCGTCGCTCGGCTGGATTGCCGTGTTCCTGTCCGGCAGCGACACGTCGGGCAACGCACTGTTCGGCAACCTGCAGGTCGTGGCCGCCCGGCAGCTCGGCCTCGATCCGGTGCTGATGGCCGCGACCAACTCGTCCGGCGGCGTGATGGGCAAGATGATCTCGCCGCAGAACATCGCGACGGGCGTGTCGACGACGGACCTGAAAGGGCAGGAAGGTGTCGTGTTTGCGCGCACCTTCTGGCACAGCGTGATCCTCACGCTGCTGCTCGGCGTGCTGGTGTTCCTGCAGCAGCACGTGCTGACGTGGATGATTCCGGCACTGCCGAAATGAGGTGAGCGCAACGACGGAAGGAAGGCACGAGGAAACACGAGGGAAGGCGCGGGAAAAGCGCCAGTCGAGTGCGGAACCGGCGAGCGCGCGGCCGCTCAGCGCGCGTTCGCCCGCCGCCTGGGTTGTCCCTGGTCGGCTGCGCGGGCCGCCTCGGCACCGTCCGGCAAGATGCAGGCGAGGAACGCGTCGATCGCGGGGCTCTGGCGGCGTGCTTTCAGGTAGTACACGTATTCGTCGATCGTCGTGCCGACGCCGCGCAACGCGATCACGCGCAGGTCCGGATGGCGCTCGGCCTCGCCGAGCGGAAACAGGCTGCCGCCCACGCCGTGCAGGATCGCCTCGCGGATCGCTTCGCGGCTGCCGATCTCGGCAACCGATACGGCCGCGACACCGGCCGTCGCGAGGATCGTCTCCGTGCAGCGGCGCGTGACCGAGCCTTCTTCACGAATCAGCAGCCTCACGTCGGCGAGCTGCGCCGGATCGATCGCGTCGAACCGCGCGAGCGGATGGTTGCGGTGCACGACGAGCACGAGCGGATCGGTCGAGATCACCTTGCGTTCGAGGCCGTCGGCGTCGTTGCGCTGCGACGAGACGGCGAGGTCGATGCGGAACTCCTGCAGCGCCTGCAGGATTTCCTCGGAGTTGCCGATCCGGCACGTGAGCGCGATCGACGGATGCGCGCTCGAGAAGCGGCCGACCGCATCCATGATGTAGTAAGGGCCTGTCGCGCCGATCCGCAGGTGGCCTTCGAACAGGCCGCCGACGTTGCGCAGCATGATGTCGGCCTGTGCTTCGAGCGCGATCATCTTCTCGACGAGCGGCAGCAGCTCGATGCCCGTTTCGGTGACCTCGAGCTTGCGGCCGCTGCGGTAGAACAGCTCGACGCCGTACACCTGCTCGACCTGCCGGATCTGCGCGGCGATCGTCGGCTGGCTCACGCCCAGGTGGCGCGCGGCGCGCGTGATGCTGCCCTGCCGGACGGTCGCGTGGAACGCCTTCAGCTGATCGAACACGACTCGGCTTCTCCCCCTCTGTATCGCGCGTCAGCGTAGCGCACGCGTGTGTCGGCCGCATGAAAGGCGCGTCGTGCGCCGCTTCGAAAAATTCTTGTGGGTCACCCAAAGAAACCTGCGGTAACCGGTCACGGCCGGGACATGCCGGTGCGGGGTAATAACGGCAACGCACCACCGCCGGCCCCGCTCGACCGGCGCCCCACTCCTATCGACAACAGGGTTCTCTTCATGTCCTCGAACAATCGACGCGATTTCCTGCGCCTCGCCGCGCAGTCGGCTGGCGCGATGGCCGCCTACGCGGGCTTTCCGCCCGCGATCCGCAACGCGCTGGCGATGCCGGCCGCCTATCGCACGGGCACGATCCGCGACGTCGAACACGTCGTGATCTTCATGCAGGAAAACCGTTCGTTCGACCATTACTTCGGCGGGCTGCGCGGCGTGCGCGGCTTCAACGACCCGCGCCCGCACCTGCTGCCGAGCGGTGCGCCGGTGTGGCAACAGCCGCCGGCGTCGGTGTTCACGAAGAACTACCATTCGCGCGGCCTCGATCCGTCGGCGCCGTACGTGCTGCCGTTCTACCTCGACCCGAAGCAGACGACCGAATTCCAGCCGGGCACCAACCACGGCTGGAGCAGCGGCCACCTGTCCTGGAACAACGGCCAGTGGGACCAGTGGGTGAACCAGAAGCAGGACGTGCTGACGATGGGCTACCTGAAGCGCCAGGACCTCACGTACCACTACGCGCTGGCCGACGCGTTCACGATCTGCGATTCGTACTTCTGCTCCGCGCACGCCGACACGGCGCCGAACCGCATCTACCTGTGGACCGGCACGGTCGACCCGCGCAACATCTACGGCAACCCGCCGAACGGCCCGGGCATCGGCGAGCGCGACGACGTGAACGGCTACACGTGGACGACCTACGCCGAGCGCCTCGAGGACGCGAAGATCAGCTGGAAGGTGTACCAGGGCGGCACGGGCATCCCGGGCGACCCGACCGACAACTACACCGACAACTCGCTGATGTTCTTCAAGCGCTTCCAGGTGAAGGAGGGCGCGAGCGGCCCGCTGGTCGACAAGGGCGCATCGGACCATACGCTCGCCGAGCTGAAGGCCGACGTGCAGGCGAACCGGCTGCCGCAGGTGTCGTGGATCGTGTCGCCGTACAAGTACAGCGAGCACCCGCAGGCGTCGCCGACCGACGGCGCGTTCTACATCAACATGGTGCTCGAGGCGCTGACGTCGAACCCGGAGGTGTGGGCGAAGACGGTGTTCATCCTCAACTACGACGAGAACGACGGGCTGTTCGACCACGTCGTGCCGCCGGTGCCGCCGGTCACGAGCGGCGTGGGCGGCCAGGGCATCGTGTCGTCGAACCTGCTGTCGAACCTCGGCGACGAGCTGCTCGACCTGAACAAGTACCCGGGCGAAATGAGCCCGCTCGTGCCGGGCGCCGACCCGGGCGGCATCCAGCCGATCGGCCTCGGGCCGCGCGTGCCGCTGATCATCATCTCGCCGTGGACGAAGGGCGGCTGGGTCTGCTCGGAGACGTTCGACCACACGTCGGTGCTGCGTTTCCTCGAAGCGCGCTTCGGCGTGAAGGAGCCCAACATCAGCGCATGGCGCCGGTCGATCTGCGGCGACCTCACGTCGGCGTTCGACTTCTCCGCGCGCCCCGACACGCGCACGGTGAGCTTCACGGTGCCGCAGCACATCGCGACGGCCGGCCAGGCGTACCAGGTGCCCGCGCAGCAGTCGATGCCGGCGCAGGAGCCCGGCACGCGTCCGGCGCGTGCGCTGCCGTACGAGCTGTTCGTGCACGCCCACGTGCATGGCCGCGACGACAGCGTGTCGCTCGACTTCGCGAACTCCGGTGACGCGGGCGCCGCGTTCTACGTGTACGACCGCCGCAACCCGGCGACGCCGCCGCGCCGTTACGCGGTGTCCGCGCACGACCGCTTCGCCGATTCCTGGAGCACGTCGGCCGCGCGCGGCGAGTACCATCTCGCCGCCTATGGCCCGAACGGCTATCTGTGCGAGTTCCAGGGCAACACGCGGCTCGCCGCGGACGGCCGCCACGCGAACCCGGAAGCGAAGATCGGCTACGACGTGCGCAACCGCCACGTGTACCTGCAGCTGCGCAACAGCGGGCGCGCGACGTGCCGCATCACGGTCGACAACGCGTACAGCCATGCGCAGGCGCGCACCTACACGCTGGAGCCGGGCGAGCGTGTCGAGGATCACTTCGCGCTGTCGTCGAGTCACGGCTGGTACGATCTGACGATTACCGCGACGACGCTGCGCGGCGGTGACGACAAGGTCGTGCGCCGCTTCGCGGGCCACGTCGAGACGGGCCGGCCGAGCCAGAGCGATCCGGGGCCGGTGAAGCCCACGGCCTGACGGCCGCACGTCGCGCGAGGCGGGAAGTTCGCCCGCCGCGCGATCGCCGATCACCGCCTGCCGGGGCGCCAGGTACTTTCCGGCAGGCGGAATTGGCTTTTGGAAACTGAAAACTGTTGACAATGTGTCGAGCCGAGGGTATACAAGGATCATTCGCCGATATGGCGCCCTCGTTTTCACCCGCAGCGTCGCTGCCTGCCCGACCATGACTTCCCCGAACGCGCTCAGCGCCATCGAACTCCTGCAAAGCCAGTCGCTCGCGATGATCGTCCAGGACATGCTCGAGCGCGCGATCGTCTCCGGTGAATACGCACCAGGCGAGAAGCTCAACGAAGTCGATATCGCGACCAAGCTGAACGTGTCGCGCGGCCCCGTGCGCGAAGCTTTCCGCGCGCTGGAGCAGGCCGGCCTGCTGCGCAACGAGAAGAACCGCGGCGTGACGGTGCGCGTCGTGCCGCTGCGCGAGGCCGAGGAGATCTACGAAGTGCGCGCGATGCTCGACGAATCGGTCGCCCGCGCGCTCGCGAAGCGCATCTCGCCCGATACGCTGAAGGTGCTGAAGGGCATCATCCAGTCGATGAAGGATGCCGCGAAGACGCACGACGTCACGCGCTATACCGAGCTGAACGTGCAGTTCCACGACGCGATGGTCGTCGGCGTCGGCAATACGCACCTCACCGATACCTACCGACGCCTCGTGCGCCAGCTCGGGCTGCTGCGCCAGGCCGCGATCGAGGCCGAGGAGGATGCGATCTCGGTGTCCGCGGCCGAGCACGACAAGATCGTGCAGGCGCTCGCGGGCGGCGACGAGGAGAAGGCCGTCGCGCTCGTGCGCGAGCACGTCGCGCACGGTCTCGCGCGGATGCGTCGTACGCATGAGCAGGGGCTGCCAGCGGCGGGCAAGGCGGCGCGGGAGAAGACCGGCGCGTGAGTGGACGTGTTATCTGTCCCGCACGTTGACGACGAAAAGCCACGGAACGGTTGACTTACGGCCTTTCGTGGTCGACGCGGGCTCACGTACGGCTCGTTCGTGCAGCCGACTATGACGGCCGTCGCTTCACCCGACGTTAACGAGGTCGGACCGAATGCGGTGATCCCTCGCAGCTGATCATTTGCCGCGCCGTTTATCGAAGAAGTCGTCCAGTACCCAACCGGTTCCGGATTCACAGCGCACTTGCGTGTATGCATAGACCTTTGCAGCCCGATCCGCCACGGGGGCGCAGGACTCGCCTTTCCTGACCGTAAAGATCGGTTGGGTCCTATCGTCGTTTGGTTCGGCGAAGGCCGGCATTTCACGAAGCGCCGTCCATTTCTCATCTCTATATTTCGAGCACGCACCGACCATCACGGCGAGTGCGGCGAACAGCAGAAAGCGCATCATTTCTTCATATGTATTGGCGAGATCACGAATCGTATCGCGACGATCCTGGTTTGCAAATGCTCGAAATGAATCGACACGTCGTCTGCTCGATGCCGTCACGCCTTGTCCGCCTTCCCCGCCGCGCTCGCAAACTTCGCGAGCCAGGTATCGACCACCGAAGGCCGCCGGTTTTCGTCCTCCGCGCGCTCCTTGCGGCGGATCGCGTTGCGCACGACGTGCGCGCCGACATAGCGGATCGGCTCCGGCGGGAAGTGGCCGAGCGGGCCGCGCACGATCGGGCTGCGCGTCCACGCGTTGTCGAGGCCGAGCACGAGCGACGACAGGATCTGCCCGCCCATGTAGCTCGGCCCGACACCGTTGCCCGAATAGCCGAAGCCGTAGAACACGTTCGGCGCGTCGTCGAGGCGGCCGAAGAACGGGAAGCCCGTGACCGAGCGATCCGACGGTCCGTTCCAGCTCGCGGTGACCGGCACGCCGGCGAGCGACGGGAAGAATTCGCGCAGGCTGTGCGTGAGCTGCGCCTCGTACGGCGAGCGCCGGTCGAACACCGGCGCGATGCGGCTGCGCCACGAGAACGTGTTGCCGCCCTTGCCGAGCATCAGCCGGCCGTCGGCCGTCGTGCGGTAGTAGTAGACGAAGATTCGCGAATCGAGCACCGACACGCCGTCCACGAGCCCGGTTTTTTCGAGCAGCTCCGGGCATTTCTCGGTGATCACCATGTCGCTCGACACGACCGCGATCGTGCGCTCGAACTGCGGGAAGCGGCTCGCCATCCACGCGTTGATCGCGAACACGAGCTTGCCTGCGGTGACGCTGCCGGACGGCGTGCGCACGACGGACGGCTGCCCCGGCGTGAAGTCGAGCATCGGCGTGCGTTCGTAGAGGCGGATGCCCATCGCGAGCGCGACGCGGCGCAGCCCGCGCACGAGCTTGCCGGGATGCACGGTCGCGGCGATCGGCGAGTAGACGCCGTCGAGATTGCGCGCGGAACCCGAGCGGCGCGCGACTTCGGCGGGCGGCAGCGGTTCGTAGCTGTGGATGCCGCACGCGGCGAGCGCGTCGAGCACCGGCGCGAGCGTGCCGACCTGTGCGCGCGACGTCGCCGTGTACAGCGTGCCGTCGAGCCGCAGTTCGGCATCGATGGCGTGCGCGCGGCAGAAATCGGCGATGTGCTGCACGGCCGCTTCGGAGGCCTTCACGAGCCGGATCGCCTCGGCTTCGCCGAACAGGCGCCGCAGCGTCAGGAATTTCGCGGACCACGTGAGCAGGCAGCCGCCGTTGCGGCCGCTCGCGCCGGCGCCGCACAGGTCGGCCTCGACGATCGCGATGTCGAGCGCGGGGTGTTGCTGCTTCGCCTGGATCGCGGTCCAGAGCCCTGTGAAGCCGCCGCCGACGATGCACACGTCGGCCTGCGTCGCGCCCTGCAGCGCGGGGGCGAGATCGCCGTCGTTGAACAGCGCTTGTTCGATCCAGAAGGGTCGCATCGGGGTGTTCGTCTATAAGGGTCGGGGCACGTGCCGCGCACGGCCGGAAAACGGCCGGCCGCATGCGCGTAAGCACGCGGCCGGGTGCATCGTGTCACGTCGTCATGCTGCCGCTTCGGCCGACACGCGGCGCACGCCCATCGCGCGCAACGTGTCGGCGATCGCCGCGACGGCGCCCGGAATACCGGCTTCGCCGAAGTGGCCGATACAGCCGACGCGGAACGTCTCGACTTCGGTCAGCTTGCCCGGATACAGAATGTAGCCGCGCTTTTTGACCTCCTGATAAAACCGCTTGAAGTCGTAGTTCGGATCGTCCGGCGCATGGAACGTGACGATGATCGGCGCCTGGATCGCCGGATCGAGGAACGGCCGGAAGCCGAGCGCGAGCATCCCGTCGATCAGCGCGCGGTAGTTGCGCTGGTAGCGGCCGCCGCGCGCGGCGAGCCCGCCTTCGTCGACGTACTGCGCGACGGCCGCGTCGAGCGCCGCGACCACGTGCGTCGGCGGCGTGAAGCGCCACTGCGTCGTGCGCTGCATGTAGACCCACTGGTCGTACAGGTCCATCGCGAGCGAATGGCTGTTGCCTTCGCAGCGTTCGAGCGCGCTGCGCTTCGCGATCACGAAGCCGAGCCCCGGCACGCCCTCGAGGCATTTGCCGGACGCCGCGATCACCGCGTCGAACGGCGTCGTGCGCGCGTCGATGTCGATCGCGCCGAACGAGCTCATCGCATCGACGATCAGCGCGCGTCCGTGCTTCGCGACGACCTGCGCGATGTCGTGCAGCGGGTTCAGCACGCCGGCACCCGTCTCGCAGTGCACGAGCGCGACGTGCGTGATGGTCGGGTCGGCGGCGAGCGCGCGCTCGACGTCGGCCGGATCGACGCGGCGATCCTCGCGGTAGTCGATCGTCGTCAGCCGGCGGCGGAGCACGCGGCAGATCTTCGCGATGCGCTGGCAGTACGCGCCGTTGTTCGGCACGAGCACGTGACCGTCGCGCGGCACGAGCGTGCCGAGGGCCGCCTCGACCGAGAACGTGCCGCTGCCTTGCAGCGGCACGCATTCGTGCGTGCCTTCGCCGTGCACGATCTGCAGCAGGCGTTCGCGCAGTCGCGCGGTGATCGCGTTGAAGTCGCTGTCCCACGACCCCCAGTCGCGCAGCATCGCGTCGCGCGTGGTGTCGGAGGTCGTCAGGGGGCCGGGGGTGAGCAGGATGGGCTGGGCGGCGAGCGGCATGGTGTCTCCTTGATGAAGTCGGGACGTCACGTGAATGCGGCTAAAAAAATCAGTGGCGATGCGGGTTGCGCCAGGCCTGCGTACGGCGCAAAAGTCGATGCGAGATGCAGGCGAACAGCACGCACGCGAACGACGAGGTCGCGAGCACGAGCGTGGCCATCGCGGCGGCCGGGCCCATCTGGCCCGCGTCGTCGAGGTTCAGGATCGCGACCGATGCGGGCTGCGTGTCCGGCGAGTAGAGGAACGCGACGGCCGAGACCGTCGTCATCCCGTTGACGAACAAGTAGCGTGCGATCAGCAGGATCGCCGGCAGGCACACGGGCACCGTCACGCGCAGGAAGGTCTTGTAGAACGGCACCTTCAGCGAGGCGGACACGGCCTCGAACTCGCTGTCGATCTGCCTGAGCGCGGTCACGGCGGTGAGGTGGCTCGATGCGTAGTAGTGGACGACCGTGACGATCGCGAGCAGCCACAGCGACCCGTACAGCGCGTTCAGCGGATTGCCCGGCGCGTTGAACAGGAAGATGTAGCTGATGCCGAGCACGAGCCCCGGCACGCCCATCGGCAAAATCGCGCACAGGCTGATGAAGCCGCGCAGCCAGCGTGCGCCGCGCGTCTTCTCGATCAGGTAGGCGCCGCCGAACACGACGATCGTGCCGCCGGCCGCCACCGTCGCGGCCATCCGCAGGCTGTTCTTGTACGCGTCGAAGATGCCGGCGCCGATCAGCCCCATCTCGTAATGCTGCAGCCCGAGGGTCATCTGGTATGGCCAGAACTTCACGAACGACGCGAACACCGAGATGCCGACCACCGCGATGAAGAACGCGCACACGAGCGTGCAGTACGCGAGCATCGCGGCGTCGAAGCCGCGCGACGGCTTCGGCTGGTACGGCGTCGAGCGCGCGCCGAGCTGCGATTGCTGGCGGCGGCGGATGAAGAAGTCGACGCCGAACGCGACCAGCGCCGGACACAGCAGCATCAGGCTCACGACCGCGCTGCGGTTGAAATCCTGCAGCCCGATGATCAGCTTGTAGATGTCGGTCGACAGCACGTTGTACGAGCCGCCGATCACGACCGGCACGCCGAAGTCGTTGATGCACATCGTGAACGCGACCATCGTCGCGCTGATCAGCCCGTACTTCGCACCGGGCAGCGTGATCGTGAAGAACTTGCGGATGCGACTCGTGCCCATCGCGTCGGCGGCCTCGTAGAGCCGGCCGTCCGCGAGCGACAGCGCGGTGACGAGGATCATCAGCACGTGCGGGAACGACGCGTACACCATGCTCAGCACGATACCGGGCAGCCCGTAGATCGAATGGCCGTGCAGCAGCGGCTTCAGCAGCCCCGCGTTGCCGAACCAGTAGATGAACGACACGGCCGACAGCAGCGTCGGCGCGAGCAGCGGCAGCAGCGCGATCGTGCGCGCGGCGTTCTTCAGCGGCATGCACGAGCGCGTCAGCGCATACGCGAACGTGAACGCCATCGGCACGACGATCAGCGTGACGAGTGCGCCGACCGTCAGCGAATGCAGCATCGAGCGCAGCACGCCGCTGTCCTCGAGATACTCGACGAAGTTGTGCGCGCCGACGAAGCGCCCGTCCGCGTCGACGAAGCATTTCTGCACGACGAGCGCGAGCGGCAGCAGCAGGAACAGCGACATCAGCGCGGCCATCGCGACGAGCGCGAGCTGCGCGATGCGGTCGTGCCAGTGCGTGATCTGCCGCACGTCGGCGGGGGCGGAGGCGCGGCGGCGGCGCTCGGTGAGGACGGTGCTCATTGCAGTCGCTCCTTCGCGCACGGGAACACGCGGACATGCTCGCGATCGAGCGCGAGGTCGATGCGCGCGCCGGCCTGCACGCCGGTGCGGTCGACGTCGTGATACGACAGGTCGGCGACGATCTCCTGGCCGTCGAGCCCGTCGATCCGGAAGCTCACGCGGCAGAACGCGCCGAGGAACTCGAGCTTCTCGACGCGGCCGGCCAGCACGTTGTCGGCCGTTTCGCCCGGCACGCGGATGCGCAGGTCCTCGGGCCGCACGTAGACCGATACCGCCGCGCCTTGCGCGGGGCGGGCCGCGCCGTGGCGGCAGTCGAGGCCGACCGCGCCCGCGCGCAGCGTGCCGTCCTGCGCGACTTCGGCGGGAATCGTGTTGACGCGGCCGATGAAGTCCGCGACGAACGGCGAAGCCGGCTGCCGGTAGATTTCGAGCGGCGTGCCGATCTGCTCGATCACGCCGTGGTTCATCACGACGATGCGATCGGCCATCGACAGCGCTTCTTCCTGGTCGTGCGTGACCATGATGGTCGTCACGCCGAGCCGCTGCTGCAGCGCGCGGATCTCCTGGCGCAGCCGCACGCGCACGCGCGCATCGAGCGCCGACAGCGGCTCGTCGAGCAGCAGCAGGCCGGGGGACGTCGCGAGCGCACGCGCCAGTGCGATCCGCTGCTGCTGGCCGCCGGACAGCTGGCCGGGATGCTTGCGATGGCTGTCGGGCAGGCCGACCAGCGCGAGCAGCGTGTGCACGCGCTCGTGGATCGCGTCGCGCTTCATCCTGCGGTTCACGAGCCCGTACGCGACGTTGTCGTACACGGTGAGGTTCGGGAACAGCGCGTACGACTGGAACACGATGCCGTAGTCGCGCAGTTGCGGCGGCAGCCGCGAGATGTCGCGGCCGTCCTGCATGATCTGGCCGGCGTTCTGCGTCTCGAGCCCCGCGATGATCCGCAGCAGCGTGGTTTTTCCGCAGCCGGACGGCCCGAGGAAACAGATCATCTCGCCCTTCATCACGCTCAGGTTGATGTCGGTGAGGACCTGCGTGTCGTTGTACCGCTTCTCGATGCGTTCTACGCTCAGGTAAGGTGCCATGCGCGCCTCCATGCTGGGGCGGCCCGGAGGCCGGATTCGACGAGGGGAAGGGCGGGGCGGCGCGCTGCGCGGCCCCGCTACCGGTTGCCGCGTTATTGCTGCGCCTTCGCCCCGTAGCGCTTCTGCCACGTATCGAGGATCGACTGGCGGTTCTTCGCTGACCACACGAAGTCGTTCTTCACGAGCAGGTCCGAGTAGTTGTCGGGGATGCCGGCCAGCTTCCGCGCGACGCCCGGATACGCGACGATCGCCCACCAGCGCGCGGTGATCTGGTTCGCGTCCTTGCTCGCCATGAAGTCGGCGAGCTTCTTCGCCGCATCGGGCTGCTTCGTCGTCTTCATGATCGCCGTGCCTTCCATGTCCCAGCCGAGCCCTTCCTTCGGGAACACGAGATCGATCGGCGCGCCCTGCGCCTGCAGTTCGTGGCCGCGGAACTCGAACGAGATGCCGATCGGGAATTCGCCGGTGCCGGCGAGCGTGCACGGCTTCGAGCCCGAATGGACGTACTGCGCGACGTTCTTGTCGAGCGCGTCCATGAATTTCCAGCCCTTGTCATCGCCGAAGGTCTGCAGCCATGCGGTCACGTCGAGGTAGCCGGTGCCCGACGACACGGGGCTCGGCATCACGATCGCGCCTTTGTAGACCGGCTTCGTCAGGTCTTCCCACGACGTCGGTTTCGGAATGTTCTTCGCCTGCGCGGCAACGCGGTTGTAGCAGATCGTCGCGCCCCACACGTCCATGCCGACCCAGTGCGGCGGCGTATTCGCGTCGCTGTACTTGCGCGTGAGCTGGTCGAAGCCCTTCGGCGTGTACGGCATCAGCATGCCCTGCAGGTCGAGCAGCGTGAGGCTCGATGCGGCGAGGCCGAGCACGACGTCCGCGCGCGGGTTGTTCTTCTCCGCGAGCAGCTTCGCGGTGACCGAGCCGGTCGAGTCGCGCACCCAGCGGATCTCGATATCGGGGTTCGCTTTCTCGAATGCGTCCTTGTAGGGCTTCATCGCCTCGTCTTCCAGCGCGGTGTAGACGAGCAGCGACGTCTTCGCGTGCGCCGCCTGCGCGGCGCCGAGCGCGACCGCCGCGGCCAGCGCGAAACGGGCCGCGCCCGCCGCCCATGCATTCAAACGCTTGTTTACCGGCACTTCGTTCATCTTCAGACCCCTTGACTGTGGCGCCGCGGCACACGGCGGATGAGTGGAGACCAGCCCTCTTGCTGCTACGTTGTTTTGCTTTCTGTTCTCTGCATGTTGTTGACAATCTACAAATCATCAATTTTAATGTCAAGCATGGAAAACACCTCCCTTCGGCGCGGCGCGGGCGCCGACGGCTCACACCCTTCGACCTGAAAGGAATGAACGTCATGAGTGAAACGCCTGTATCCGTGGAAGTGAACGGCCGCCGCTACAACTGGATGAGCCGGCCCGTGGTGGTCGTCTGCGTCGATGGCTGCGCATACGAATATCTGGAAGAAGCCGCTCAGGCCGGCGTCGCGCCGTTCCTGCGCACGCTGCTGAAGCCGGGCACGGCGCTCAAGGGCGAGTGCGTGGTGCCGAGCTTCACGAACCCGAACAACCTGTCGATTGTGACCGGCGTGCCGCCGGCGATCCACGGGATAAGCGGCAACTACTTCTACGATCGCGACACCGGCGCCGAGGTGCTGATGAACGATCCGAAGTACCTGGTCGCGCCGACCGTGCTCGCGACCTTCGCCGATCAGGGCGCGCGCGTCGCGGTCGTCACCGCGAAGGACAAGCTGCGCCGCCTGCTCGGCAAGGGGCTGAAGGGCATCTGCTTCTCGTCGGAAAAGGCCGACGAGGCGAGCGTCGAGGAAAACGGCATCGACAACGTGCTCGAGCTGGTCGGCAAGCCGGTGCCGAGCGTGTACAGCGCGGACCTGTCGGAATTCGTGTTCGCGGCCGGCGTGCGCCTGCTCGAGACGCGCCCGATCGACCTGATGTACCTGTCGACCACCGACTACGTGCAGCACAAGTGCGCGCCCGGCACGGAAGGCGCAAACGCGTTCTACGCGATGATGGACACCTACCTGCGGCGTCTCGACGAACTCGGCGCGATCGTCGCGATCACGGCCGACCACGGGATGAACGCGAAGCACGACGGCGAGACCGGCGAGCCGAACGTGATCTACCTGCAGGAGCTGTTCGACGAGTGGCTCGGCCACGACGCCGCGCGCGTGATCCTGCCGATCACCGATCCGTACGTCGTGCACCACGGCGCGCTCGGCTCGTTCGCGACCGTCTACGTGCCGCCGACGGCCGATGCCGACGCGCTGCGCGCACGGCTTGCCGCGGTCGACGGCATCGAGGTCGTGCTGACGGGCGCCGAAGGCTGCGCGCGTTTCGAGCTGCCGCCCGCGCGGATGGGCGACCTGATCGTGATCTCGAAGCAGGACGTCGTGCTCGGCACGCGCCGCATCAAGCACGACCTGTCGGGCCTCGACGTGCCGCTGCGCTCGCACGGCGGCATCTCCGAGCAGATCGTGCCGCTGATCTTCAGCAAGCCGGTCGCGACCGACGTCACGGGCCGCGCGCGGCTGCGCAACTTCGACATCATCGACATCGCGCTCAACCACCTGCAGTGATACGCATGCATCCGTAAGGGGACACACTCATGAACGCCATTGCAGCATCGACGGACGTCCGCGGGATTCGACGCGAAGCACTGCGAATCAATGGAGAACGGATTCATCGGGACGCGGTCATCGACGTGCGCAATCCGTACGACGGCTCGCTGGTCGGCACCGTGCCGAAGGCGACGCTGGACGACGTGCGGCGCGCATTCGCGGTCGCGCGTGCATACCGGCCGACGCTCACGCGCCACGAGCGCGCGGCGATCCTGCGCCGCGCAGCCGAGATCGTGCGTGCGCGCACCGCGGAGATCGCGGCGCTGATCACGGCCGAGGCCGGGCTGTGCATCAAGGATTCGACGTACGAGGCGGGCCGCGTGGCCGACGTGCTGACGTTCGGCGCGGGCGAGGTGCTGAAGGACGACGGGCAGATCTTCTCGTGCGATCTGACGCCGCACGGCAAGAAGCGCCGCGTGTACACGCAGCGCGATCCGCTGCTCGGCGTGATTTCGGCGATCACGCCGTTCAACCATCCGATGAACCAGGTCGCGCACAAGATCGTGCCGTCGGTCGCGACCAACAACCGGATCGTCGTGAAGCCGTCGGAGAAGGTGCCGCTGTCGTGCTATCTCTTTGCGGACATCCTGTACGAAGCCGGCTTGCCGCCGCAGATGCTGCAGGTGATTACCGGCGACCCGAAGGAGATTGCCGACGAACTGATCACGAACCCGGCGATCGACCTGATCACGTTCACGGGCGGCGTGTCGATCGGCAAGTCGATCGCGTCGCGCATGGGCTACCGGCGCGCGGTGCTCGAGCTCGGCGGCAACGATCCGATCATCGTGATGGAGGATGCCGATCTCGACGAAGCGAGCACGCTCGCGGTGTCGGGGTCGTACAAGAACTCGGGGCAGCGCTGCACGGCGATCAAGCGGATGCTCGTGCATGAATCGGTGGCCGATCGCTTCACGGAACTCGTCGTCGAGAAGACGCGTGCGTGGTCGTACGGCAATCCGTCCGATCCGTCGGTCGACATGGGCACGGTGATCGACGAGGCGGCCGCGAAGTTCTGCGAGCAGCAGGTGAACGATGCGATTGCGCGCGGCGCGCGGCTGCTGGTCGGCAACGTGCGCAACGGCGCACTGTATTCGCCGACGGTGATCGATCGCGTGACGCCCGACATGCCGCTCGTGAAGTATGAAACCTTCGGCCCCGTGTCGCCGATCATGCGCTTTCGCGACATCGACGAAGCGATCCGGATGTCGAACAGCACCGACTATGCGCTGTCGTCGTCGGTATGCACGAACCGCTTCGACCACATCACGCGCTTCATCACCGAGCTGGAAGTCGGCAGCGTGAACGTGCGCGAGGTGCCGGGCTACCGGCTCGAACTGACGCCGTTCGGCGGCGTGAAGGATTCGGGGCTCGGGTACAAGGAAGGCGTGCAGGAGGCGATGAAGAGCTTCACGAATACGAAGACGTATTCGCTGCCGTGGTAAGCGGCGTGTGATGCGCGCGCGCCGGCTCGAAGGCCGGCGCGCGGAATTTCCCCGGGCGGGATGCGGCCGCGATGGCCGTCAGGCGACGGTCAATCGTCGTCGTCGCGGTGATGTCGCCAGCCGCGATGCCAGCCGTTGTCGTGCCGGTAGCGCCGGTAGCGATATTCGCCGTAGTACGGGCCGTAATAGGCCGGTGCCGGCTCGTACACGACGGGCGGCGGCGTGTAGTAGACAGGCGGTGGCGCCTCGATCACCGGCCCCGGCACGCCGAAGTACACGCCGACATCGGCGTGCGCGAATGCGCTTGCCGACAGGCAGGCGGCCGCGAGGCCGACGGCACTGGAGAACAGGATGCGTTTCATTTGCCGTTCACTCCGTTCGCGGGGGCGAGGCCCGCGAGCAACAGTTTTACCTGCCTTCATGGTACGTAGCGCATGCGGAACGGGTGATACCGTGGTGTCGCTTCTGTAACCACCGGTAACGAATCGTCGGACGATTGCCGCGCTGCATCGCGACGGATCTCATCGGCGGGATGACGGTGGCTGGCCGGCGCGTTATTCGTGGCGCTCATATCGTTAGCCGATTTGCGTTTTTGCCGCGCCCCAACGCGTCGGTAGAATTCGCGGACCTCTCGAACGGCGCATGCATGCCGGCGGGATGATTCTCTCCAATCATTCGGGGTCCGCACCATGAAATTCCTCCGTTCCATCCTGATCGTCGCACTGCTGCAGGCCACGGCGGCCACCAGTGCGCTGGCTGCCGACGACCTGTCGCAGATCAAATCGGCCGGCGTGTTCCGGGTCGGCACCGAAGGCACCTACGCGCCGTTCACGTACCACGACGAAACGGGCAAGCTGACGGGTTTCGACGTCGATATCGCCACGGCGATCGCGCAGCGCCTCGGCGTGAAGCCGCAGTTCGTCGAAGGCAAGTGGGACGGCCTGATCGCGGGCCTCGACGTGAACCGCTACGATGCGGTCGTCAATGAAGTGTCGATCACCGACGCGCGCAAGGCGAAATACGATTTCTCGTCACCGTACATCACGTCGCACGCGGTGCTGATCGTGCGCGCGGACAACACGACGATCCGCTCGTTCGACGACCTGAAGGGCAAGAAGTCCGCGAACACGCTGACGAGCAACTTCGGCAAGCTCGCGGCCGCGCACGGCGCCGACGTGGTGCCCGTACAGGGCTTCAACGAATCGATCGACCTGCTGACGTCCGGGCGTGTCGACGCGACGATCAACGATTCGCTGTCGTACCTCGATTTCCGCAAGCACAAGCCCGACGCGAAACTGAAGATCGCGGCGACCGACACGAGCGGCGCGGGCGACGCGTCCGGCGTGCTGCTGCGCAAGGGCAGCCCCGCGCTGGTGGCCGCGATCGACAAGGCGCTCGCGGACATCAAGGCGGACGGTACCTACGCGAAGATCTCGCAGAAGTACTTCGGCCGCGACGTGTCGCAGCCGTGACGCGAGGCTGAACGATGCCGGCCTGGCTGCACCTGATGGCGGAATCGCTGCGACCCCTGCTTTACGCAGGGCTCGTGTTCACGGTTCCGCTCACGCTCGCGTCGTTCGCGATCGGCCTGCTGCTCGCATTCGGCGCGGCGCTCACGCGGCTGTTCGGGCCGCGCTGGGCGCAGGCCGCCGTGCGCTTCTATATCTGGCTGTTCCGCGGCTCGCCGTTGCTCGTCCAGCTGTTCGTGATCTTCTACGGCTTGCCGAACGTCGGCATCGTGCTCGATCCGCTGACGGCCGCCGTGATCGGCTTCTCGCTGAACGTCGGTGCGTACAACGCCGAGGTGATCCGCGGCGTGATCGAGTCGATCCCGAAGGGGCAGTGGGAAGCCGCGTACTCGATGGCGATGACGCGCGCGCAGGCGCTGCGCCGCGCGATCCTGCCGCAGGCCGCGCGCGTCGCATTGCCCGCGCTGTCTAATTCATTCATTTCGCTCGTGAAGGACACGTCGCTCGCGGCCGTGCTGACCGTGCCCGAGATCTTCCAGGCCGCGCAACGCATCGCGGCCGTGACCTACGAACCGCTGATCCTCTATACCGAAGCCGCGCTGATCTATCTGCTGTTCAGCTCGGTGCTGTCGTCGCTGCAACGCCGACTGGAGCTTCGCTTCGGCCGCCACGCGCTGTTTCAGGCGGAGTTGCGATGATCCGACTCGAACGCGTCGACAAGTCGTTCGGCTCGCATCGCGTGCTGAGCGGGATCGACCTCGCGTTGCAGCCGGGTAGCGTGACCGCATTGATCGGCCCGTCCGGCAGCGGCAAGAGCACGCTGCTGCGCTGCGTGAACCTGCTCGAAGTGCCGGAGGCCGGTACGCTCGCGGTCGGCGATGCGCGCATCGAATTCGCGCCGGGGCGCCGGCCGTCGCGCGACGCGGTGTTCGCGGTGCGCAGGCAGACCGGCATGGTGTTCCAGAACTTCCAGTTGTTTCCGCACCTGAGTGTCGTGCAGAACGTGATGGAAGGGCTCGTGACCGTGCAGCGCTGGCCGCGCGAACGGGCGCGTGAGCGGGCGCTCGCGTTGCTCGACAAGGTCGGTATCGCGGACAAGGCCGACGCATGGCCGGCCACGCTGTCGGGCGGGCAGCAGCAGCGCGTCGCGATCGCACGGGCGCTCGCGCCGTCTCCGCAGGTGCTGTTGTGCGACGAGCCGACGTCGGCGCTCGATCCGGAGCTGTCCGTCGAAGTGGTCGAGGTGCTGCGCCAGCTCGCGCGCGAAGGCACGACGATGCTGATGGCCACGCACGACTTGCGCCTGGCCGCATCGATCGCGCACGACGCGATATTCCTCGCCAACGGCCGCATCGTCGAAGCCGGCGCATCGCGCGACCTGTTCGTCCGGCCGCGCGACCCGCGCACCGCGAAGTTCGTCGCGACGCTCGCGCAGGGCGTGCCGGCGTTTTGATGCGGCACGCGATGCCGATGGCGTTCAGCCCGGCGCGTGCCCATCCAGTACCGCGGCGACGATCGCCTCCGGTGCATCCTCCTGGACCAGGTGCCCGGCGCGCGGCACCCTGATCAGCGTGCCGTTCGCGATGCGATCGGCAAGCGCCTGCCCCTGCTCGAGCGGAATCCACGCGTCGTCCTCGCCCCACACGATGCGCACGGGGAAGTCCGGTGGCGCGTAGCGCGCCTCGGCTTCCTCGATGTAGCGCTGGCGCATCTGAGCGATCTGGCGATAGAACGCGGCCTGGCCGGCCGGCGTGAGCCACGGCGCGCGGTAGATCGACAGCGCTTCGTCGCCCAGCGGCCGCGCCACTGCATTGCCGAGATAGGCCGTCAGGAGAGCGTGATGCGCATACGCGGGCAAGCCGGTGAATGTGGCTTCGTGCTGCGCGACATGCCGCACGAACGGCGAGCCTTGCGGTGCGATCGCGACCGGGTTCACGAGCGTGAGATCCGCGTACTCGATGCCGTCGAGAAAGTGCGCGCGCAACACGGTGGCGCCGCCGTAGTCGTGCGCGAGCACGCGTGGCTGCGAAATTCCCCACTCGTTCAGCATTGCGCCGAACAACGCGTTCTGTCGGCCGAGCGACACGTCGGCGTCCGGCATGTCGGACTGGCCGTAGCCGAGCAGGTCGTAGAAATACACGCGATGCCGCCGCGCGAGCCACGGCGCGATCCGGCGCCATACCTGCGACGAAAACGGCGTGCCGTGCACGAGCACGAGCGGCGGGCCTTCTCCGAGCGTGCCCCATGCAATCCGGTGGCCTTCGAAATTGAAGCGATTCGCGAGTTCGAGCATCGGCTTCTCCGTGCTAACCTGTTTTGATTGTTAACAGGTTACGCCGGATTCTCCGGATGTGAAACCTATAGGTGAAATTAAATGGTTACTCGATCCGAGCCTGCGCGACACGCGCACGCATGGGGTGCGGCCGATTTCGTCGGCGGCCATCCGGCGCTCGATTTTCTCAATACGGTGGCCGACACGGGCAAGACGCGCGACGAGGACAAGCTCGTCGACTGGCCGGCCGTGCGCGCGTGGGCGGAGCAATCGGGATTACTGGCGCCGGACGATCTGGCGCGGCTGCTGCGTCATCTGCGGCAGGACGGGCCTGACGAGCTGGTTGCGCTGCGTCGCTTTCGCGACGATGCGTATGTCGCGGTCGCGCACCTGACGGCCGGGGGCGGCGGCGGCGCCGGTGCGCGCGCAGTGGACCGGCTTGCGGTGGCGATCCGCGAAGCGATCGGGCGCAGTGCGTTTGACGCGGTCGACGGCCGTTTCGCGTGGCGGCCCGACGCGCGTGCCGCGTCGCGCTGGATCGATGCGGCCGCGCTCGGCTTCGAGCAGTTGCTGCGCAGCGACGATTTCGCGCGCGTGCGGCAGTGCGGCCGGTGTACCTGGTTCTTCGTCGATCGTGGCCGCGGCGTCGGGCGCCGCTGGTGCGACATGCGCACGTGCGGGAATCGCGCGAAGGTGGAGGCGTTTCGGGAGCGGTGAAGCGGCGCGCGGAGCAGATTCCGGAGGATTAAATGAAACGAGTGCGTTTAACGGTAAAAATGACCTGAAAACTTCCATGGCGTGCGGTTAACGCCTGCCGCTCCAGCCGATGCGCTTTCGTTTTCAGTATTTCTTGCCGGTTCGTTATCTGGGGCGGCAAGACATTCAAGTTATGCAACATCCCGAATAAGTCGCGCGGTCGATATTTCTTAGAAATTGAAAGTATCTGTAAAATTCCTGTCAGGTACGACGGGGTGCGCCTGAGAGAGCGCGCCGGCACGAGCGAATCAAAAACGGCGGGTAATACATGAACACGACCGACCTGGCTCAGGCCATTCGAGGTGGCCTAATTCAGCAAGATCGCCTGATGAAATCGGATATTCCAGCGCTGCCTGGAAATGCGCTGGTTCCGCGGCGCGCAATTATCGATGGCGAACTTGGCCGAGACTTCAGCATCACGATCGACATGCTGTCCGCGGCCGCCACCCTCGAGCTCAAGATGCTCATCGCGCAGCCGATGACGCTTTGGGTCCGGCAGGCGAACGCGTCTTATCAGCCGCTCAACGGCTATGTGCATACCGCGCGACGCCTTGGCTCCGACGGCGCCCTGACCAGTTATCAGTTGATCGTTGCGTCCTGGATGCATTTTCTGAAGTTTCGCCATGATATGCGGTACTGGCAGGACCAGCCGGCAGATCAGATCATCGCGGACGTTTTTGCAATGCATCCGCAGGCTCGAGGTCGATTCGAATTCGCCTTGTCGCGCCCGCTGCCGACGCGCTCGTATTGCCGGCAAAGCGAAACCGACTGGCACTTCGTGCATCGTCTGATGGAGCAGGAAGGCCTGTTCGGCTTCTGGCGGCATGCGGCCGACGGGACATCCCATACGCTCGTCGTGACCGACGATATCCACACGATCGATGCAATGACGCCGGAAACGGTCGAATTCTCCCGTTTCGGTAGCGGCAGCGAGGTCGACGCATTTACGCAATGGTCAGGATCTCGCACGCTTCAAAGCACGCAATACACGACCCGGACGTTCGACTACAAGTCGCCGTCGACGGCCTTTTCGCCGAAAGGGACGACGTTGCCGACGCGCAGCGACCAGGGCGATTTACCTGCGCAGGCCGAGGTCTACGAGTACACCGGCGCCTATACCTATGGTGCCCAGGCGCGCGGCGAGCAGTTGTCGTCGGTCCGGCTGGAGGAATGGGAGTCGCGCGCGAAGCGTTTTCACGGCATCGGCGGTGTGCGCGGCATCGATGCGGGGCGCCGCTTCACGCTTGACCATCACCCGATGCACGATGCCGATCCGGTCGAGCAGCGTCAGTTCGCTGCGATCAAGGTCCGGCGCTACATCGAGAACAATTTGCCGGGCTCGGTGCGCGACGGAGATTTCCCGCATAGCCTCCAGCGCCGCATCGACGACGCACGCGCGGAGCGGACGCAGAACGTATCGTCGTCCGCGTCCCACGAGGACGGAAGCGCCGGGTTTTATCGGGTGGAGGTTGAGGCGCAGCGCGTGAGCTTGCCGTTCCGCAGTCCGTTCGAGCACGACAAGCCGCTGATGCACCTTGAAACGGCGATCGTGGTCGGCCCGGAGGGCGAAGAGGTGTATACGGACGAGCTGAACCGGGTCAAGGTCCGGTTCGTCTGGGATCGGAGCAATGCCGGCGACGAGCGCGCGTCGTGCTGGCTGCGTGTCGCACAATCGGATAGCGGCAGCGGATATGGCGGCGTGCATTTGCCGCGTGTCGGCGAAGAAGTGATCGTCGGCTATGTCGGCGGCGATTGCGACCGGCCGGTTGTGCTGCATCGCGTCTACAACGGTGCAACACGGCCGCAATGGCACAGCAACGGCATTTTGTCTGGGTTTCGCTCGAAGGAATATGCGGGCAGCGGCTACAACGAAATGTCGCTGGACGACGCGACGGGCCAGACCCGGGCGAAGCTGTTCAGCAGCAACGCGAACAGCATGCTTCACCTCGGTTACCTGATCGAGCAGAGCGGCAATTCGCGCGGCGGGTATCTCGGCAGCGGCTTCGACCTGCGAACCGATGCATACGGTGCGATGCGCGCCGGCCAGGGGCTGTATCTGTCGACTTACCCGAAAACGGTGGCCAGCCAGCCGCTCGACGTCGATGATGCGCGTCAGCAGTTGTCCGGCTCCGCTGAACTGCTCGGCACGATGTCGGGGGTGAGCGAACAGCATCGGGCAGAGAGCCTGAAGGATGGCCACAACGAAATGAAGGCATTCGCCGACGCGACCCGGAAAGCCGATACGCCCCAGTCGTCTGGGGGGCGCACGGCTGGTGGTGGAACCGGCAGTGCCAATGCGTTCTCGCTGCCGCTAATGCTGTTCGGCAGTCCGGCAGGCATTGCGTTGTCCGCTCAACAGGACGTGCACCTGTGTGCGGCGCACCAGACCAACGTGGTCAGCGGTGGCAGCGTGCATGTGGCGGCTGGCCAGTCGCTGGTTGCCGGCGTGATCGAGAAGATCAGCCTGTTTGCGCAGAACGCGGGGATGAAGCTGTTCGCCGGTAAGGGCAAGGTCGAGATTCGGGCGCACACGGATGATATCGAGTTGACCGCGCAGAAGGCGGTCAAGGTCATGTCCGCCACACAGACGGTCGATGTGGCGGCGAAGCAGGAAATCCTGTTGACGTCGGGTGGAGCGTACATCCGGATCAAGGACGGCAACATCGAGCTGCATGCACCCGGAAAAATAGACGTGAAAGGCGCGCAGCACAATTTTTCCGGGCCGACGAGTCAGGCGTATCCATTGCCCCAACTGCCGAACGGTGTCTACAAGGAGTGCCTGCTCGGCGCTCATCACGGGTGCGACATGTTCACCGGAGCCTGACGATGAGTGATATCCGGACCGTCGAGCGCGCCATCGACCCGTGGCTGCTGCATGTCGACTATCTTCGTACATCGTTGCTCGCACCGCGCGACGGGCAGGCATCGTCCCTGTACCTGCTGGTCGACACGCGGAGCCAGCCAGATCTTCAGAAGCGCTGGGTCGAGGATCGCAACTGGCGATACGTGTCGCTGTGGGACGGCCTGTCGACGGCGGCTTATCACGACATCGCACCATACCTGATTGCGATTGAACCCGACGTGCTCGACGGCCCCGACGGGCGTCACGCGTTGCTCCGACAGTTGTGGATGGATGTGGCCGATCGTCCGATGCTGACCTGGGTGGCATCGCCATTCGGGCTGGATGCACTGGCGCAGCACTTCCGGCGTTTTTGCACATTCCGCAATCCGGCGTTGCGGCTTTTCTACCTGCATTTCTACGACAACCGCGTGCTGACGCGGCTGCATCAGGGATTCGACCCGGCACTGTGGCAGGCATTCATTGCGCCCTGCCATGCACTGGGCAGTCGCGATCGCCGGAATCGGCCGGTAGTGTGGCGCAATTCGCAGCCGCCGTTGTACACGCCTGATCCGACGCCGCTGATGCTGAGCGAAGCGCAGCACCGGCGGCTGCTCGAAGTCGGCTATCCCGACAAGCTGGCGATGCAGCTCAGACGGTCCTGCGACGTGGACGAAGACGAGGTGGCGGACGCCGACTGGATCGAGCGAGTCGAGACGCAGCTTGCGCGCGCAGCCACGTACGGATTGAAGGAGGAGCAAGTGCTCGCGCGATATACGATCCTGGGTGTGCTGATCTCGCGGACGTTTGACGAGCATCCGGCGGTGCAGCCGATCTTGCAGCGGCTCGCAGATGGCGAGAGCGCGTCGGCGACGCTGGATGCGGTCGAGGCGGCGGTTGAGCGGCATGTCGACGAGTTGACGGGGCGCAGGAGAGGGGGCTGAGTTGTCGTTATACGTTCAAGGGTGCGCACTTCACGGTCGAGCGGGCAATGTGAGATATCGACGACGATCCCGATCTTTGCGCACCGCTTGAGAAGTTCAGGAAGACGACCCGTGTGCATGGGCCGCCGACCGAAGTGAAGGGCAAGCCAGGCCAGATGAAATCAAGCGCTTTCGAGCATGGTGGGTTGAAGTCAAAACAAGGAACAAGTCCTGGAATGGGTAAATCGTTCAACATGTCCACGCGGTTCTCGTGCGCTATCGGCCGGACTGCCGTCATGGCAATGATCGTGGCGACGGTGTCGCTGTCGGCATGCGACAAGTCGTCATCGGAGCCGGTCTACAGTAGCGTGGGGGTCGAGGCGTTCAACTATACGTCGTACAACCTCGATCACTTTGTCATCCGCGATCAGTACGGCAACAAGGCGAGTGGCGGCGGCGATCTGATGCCAGGCTCGGGTGCGGGTAGCGTGAGTTGTTGTTATGCCCTGAAGGGCACGGATTTCACGGTCGATTGGGATGTTTACGACGCAGACGCTGCGCAAAAACAGATCGATGCGCAGCAGGATATTTCCGTGATCAGGAAGACGGCCCGTGTGCATATGCCGCCGACCGAAGTGAAGGGCAAGCCAGGCCAGAATGTGCTGGCCCTGCACTTTTATCCGGACGATCACGTTGAATTCGAATTCCGCGACGATCTGCAGGGCGCACGGATTTCCTACGCAAAGGTCGACGAGTGGTTTCAACGGACGTACGGCAAGGCGGCCAACCCGGACAACCTCGATGATGCGAAGTCGTTCCGACGCACCGTGCGCGTAGCGGCGGACGGCTGGAAGAAGTACGGGCTGACGAGCGAGAAGGATCTTGAACAGTACGTCTACTACGCATTGGTCGTGAATCCACGCTTCGATGAATACCCGGCGGTGCAGAAAATCCTCGTGGAAACGAAGGGAAAACCGGATGCATTCGGTGACGCGATGCGGAAGCTGTCACCCGCCACCGTCGATGAGATCAAGCGCTTCCGTCCGGAGCAGAAGGAGGTGGCACGTGGCTGATCCCGAGATTGACAACAACAACCTGGATCCGGCCGACCGGACGCCGGAGATGGTTCGCAGCAAACGGGCCGCGAGCGTTCAGGCATACAAGTCCGACGACTGCATTCCGTGCGGCGGTATCGTTCATGTCGGATTCTTCTTCGATGGTTTCGGGCGAAGCCGTAACGAAGACGATCCGGCGACTTCACGCTTCTCGAACATCTGCCGGCTGTTCGAGGCGCATCGGGATAAGGATGACCGTCGGCGTCAGACGCCCACTTACTCGAATGAGCTCTGGTATCGCTACTATTACTCGGGAATCGGTACGGACCTGAATTCCGAGGCGAAGATCGGGGTGCTCGATAGCGCGGGAAACAAGGTCACGAAAACGGTGGAGAGCCGTGCGGCTGAGAAATTGAAGGGACTGCCTGGCCAGATTTCGGGTAGCAGCCGGTTGAAGATCGATCCCGAGAAGACGATGCAGGAAGGCATCAAGAAAGGCTGGTCGGAGCTTTCGTTCAAACCGGTGGCGGCTGCCTTCAACGACATCGTGAAGACGGCCGAGCAGTTGCCGGACCGGGCGCTGCGCATGGTGAAGATGATGTCGGCCGACCGGTACGTCCGACGCGGCCGCGCCGTGTTGCGTTCGACGTTGTATGAGTTCGCCGAACATCCGTGGAAATTCGGCTGGACCTTCGTCAAGGGCACGGTGATCACCACCGGGCTCGATTCGATACCGTGGTTTCGCGACAGCCGCGCGCTTGCCCGTGTTATGGGCACGGGCGTGCAGGATCGTGTGACCATGGCGCTGGAGCAGTTCGAGAAGACGTTTGACGACGCACTGAAGGAGCGTCAGAAACTGCAGCGGATCCAGGTGTCGATTTTTGCTGCCGACCGAGGGGCCGTGGTTGCACGGGTGTTTGCCAACGAACTCGCCGAGAAGTACAAGCGACGCAGTGCCAGTGATCTCGCGATACGGGGTGTGCCGATCGAGATCAAATTCATGGGGCTGTTCGATGCGGTGTCGTCGGTCATGGAGGAAAACAAGCTGCTGAGCGCGTTGCCGGTGCTCGACCTGCTCAAGCAGAACTTCAGCGACTTGAGCCTTGCCGTGCCGGCGGCCGTGCAACGCTGCGTCCACTTCGCGGCTGCGCACGAATTGCGTTTCTACCAGCGGCTCGACAGCCTGGAAAAGACGCGTGGCGAGCAGTACCTGTATCCCGGAACGAGCGAAGACGTGACGGGAGGCGCGCCGCCAGGGTCGCTCGGTGCGCGGGCGGAGTTGCAGCGCATTCCGTTGCGCGACATGTTGAATGCTGCATACGAGGCAGGTGTCGCGATCGACTCGATGGAACTTCTGTACAAGTACAAGCCTTTGACGTACCAGCGGTTTTCGTTGGCCCGGCGTATCTCCGAAGGCGGCGCTTCCTACACGATGCCCGAGCTCATCAACGCGTACCAGAAGATCGTGCCGCGCAAGCCAGGGCTGGATTTCCAGGCGCACATGCAGGTGTTTATCCGCTGGATCGCCGTGCGTTACCAGTCACCGGCGTTCCGTTCATCAGTGACGCAGGAGGCTGATCGCCTCAAGGCGGAGCATCAGCGGCTCTTGAAGGCCAAGCAGGATGCGCAGGCGGCTTACGACGCCGAGCGTCGGCGCCCGTTCGGCAGTGCGAAGAAGCTGATCGAAGCGCAAAGCCGGCTTGACGATGCGAACCTGGCCGAGGACATCGCGTTGCGTAAAACTCGGGTCGAACTCGCCCGGCCAGCCGAAAGCGTGTGGGAGCGGCTGGAGCACGAGGCAGCGGAGATGACCCAGCGGGCGGCGCGGCAGGACAGCCTGAAGCATGCGGCGGAGAGGGTGAAGACGCAGCGCATCCAGCCGTGGGGAACCGATGTCGATACCAGCGTCCGGGTGATCGAGGAGTCGTTGCTTGCGCCGGACCAGGTTGCGCTGGCCAAGGTTTGGAGCGAGGCAGTCGCCGGCAAGAATCCGTTGCCAGCCGAAGTGATGGCGCTGTTCGATTTTCTCGTTCACGACACGATGCTGACGAGCTGGCACGATCACCTGCTTTCCGGTCCGTTGTACTTCCAGACGCGCGCGACGGATACGTTCGGCACGACGGACTTCGCGGCGGAGAAGAAGCAGCATGACCGCGACGAGCGTCGGGCGAAGCACGCTGATCGCCAGAATCAGACGATCGACGCGTCGAGGCCGGCGCGCCTGCCGGGCGTATGACGCGTCGAGGAGGAGCGTAGCCGCGCGCCGTTACGGCTCCACTTCCCGGTGCCGCTGCTCCGGCCACAGCGTCGCGGCGATGAACAACCCGGCCGCGACGAACGGCGCGCCGATCGCGAACAGGATCGCCGTGAGGCCCCAGCGTTCCCAGAAGCGGTCGACGATTGCGCGCTCGGGGGTGACGGGGTCGTACAGCACGTTGACCGCGTCGCCTTCGTGCAGGCCCGGATGCGACGACGCCGAGCCCTGCGCGAACGTGATCAGCCGCCCGCTGTCGGTCGTGAACGCGACGATCGCCGAATACAGCGACGTGCGCGACCGCGACGATGTTCCGTTCGTCGCGATCTCGACGACATGGCCGGTCGAGCGCGCATAGTGATGGACGATCTGCCACTGGCGCAGGCCGGCCGCGCCGGCGCCGGCGAGAAAGCTCGTGCCGATCGCGATCGGAATCACCACGATCGCGATATCCCAGCGGCGCCGCGTCTCCCTGCGTGCGGCGCGGGTCGGCGGTGCGGGATCGGATTGCCGGCGGCGACGCTCGCCGGCGATCAGCAGGCCGCCGATCGCGAACGATACGACGGCGAGCAGCGCCGGCACGACCACCGGAAACCAGTGTTGCGCGAAATCGTCGATCAGCGCGGGGCGGTCGGGATGGTCGGGGTCGAGCAGCACGTCGACGTTCTCGCCGATGTCGTACGCGGGGACGGTCGACGCGGTATTGCCGGCAACTTCGCGGCGCCGGCCGTCGTTCGAGAGGTACGCGACGATCGGCCGGTACGCGCGCATCGCGTCGCTGTCCTGCACGATGCGCACGACCGTGCCCGGCGCGCGGACCAGGCGGCCGGTCGCGCCGCCGGCCGTGACGGCGAGCACGCCGGCCAGCACGAGCAGCACGATGCCGAGCAGCATCGCGACGAGCGGGCCCTTACCGGGCATGACCCGATCCGGTTCGTGCGCCGCGCGGCGGATTCGGGTGTGATCGGGTGAACGGCTCGTCCCGACGGACAGGCCGATATCGGCGCAACCATGCCCTCTGAATGGTCGCGTCTCGTTCACATGCTTCCATGTCTGACGTCCCATGTTCTCTCAGTGCCGGCGGGCAAACGACGGTGCCTGTGCCGGTCGTGTGATATTTGTCGGACGATTCTAGCGGAAACGGTGCGCAAGATGCGTGCGGTCGCATGCTGCGAATGGCACGCGCCGTGAATACGGCGGCGAAAAAGGAAAAGGCCGGTCAGCTTGCGCTGACCGGCCTTTGAAATTCCTGGTGGGGCGTGAGTGACTCGAACACTCGACCTACGGATTAAGAGTCCGCTGCTCTACCAACTGAGCTAACGCCCCCAACAGAAGAAAGATTATGCACGAGCCTTTTGGGCTTGGCAAGACCTTTCTGCAAATTTCCTGAAAATATTTCGTCACGCCGATGGCGGCAGCCGGCGCGGCAACGAGCGGTCGCAGTTTGCGCGCTCCCGGTATGATGACGCCACACGTGTTGCGCGGCGGTCGCGCAACACTTTCTGGACATTCGAAGATGGACGAAAACGCAGTCCGCGAATTGCTGGATCGCCTGCTGGCCCCGTGGGTCCGCTCGCTCGGTCTGGTCCCCGTGTCGATCGGCGACGACAGCGTCACGCTGCGCCTGCCGTTTTCCGGCGAATTCCGCCATTCGGGCGGCATCATCTGCGGCCAGGTGTTCACGGCGGCCGCCGATACCGCGATGGTGGTCGCGATCTCGTCCGCGCTCGGCGAGTTCCGGCCGATGACGACGGTATCGCTGAACACCAATTTCATGCGTCCCGTGCGCAAGGGCGATGTGCTCGTCACCGCGCGCGTGCTGCGGATGGGCCGCAACCTCGTGTTCGGCGAAGTCGAGCTGTTCGACGAGGACGGCAAGATGGCCGTCCACGCGACGTCGACCTACGCGCTCGTCAGCTGAGCGGCGCGATGTTCGACCAGATCGTCTTCGCGGGCGGCGGCAATCGCTGCTGGTGGCAGGCCGGCTTCTGGGATGTCGCGCGGCCGGCGCTCGACCTGCGTCCGCGCGTGATTACCGGCATCTCGGCCGGCGCGGCGACCGCGTGCATGTTGTATACGCGTGACGCCGCATGGGTGATGCGCTATTACGAGGAGGCGCTGCGCCACAACCGGAAGAACGCGTACTGGGGCAACCTGTTCGGGCGCGAGCCCGTGTTTCCGCATTACCGGATCTACCGCCAGGCGTTGCTCGACATCTACGGCGAGCCGTTCGCGAAGCTGGCCGACGCGCCGGAGATCCGCATCGGCGTGTCGCACGTGCCGCGCTGGCTCGGCGCGCGCAGCGCGGTCGCCGCCGGGCTCGTCGCGTACAACATCGAGAAATACGTGCGCAAGACACTGCACCCGACGCTCGGGCGCACGCTCGGCTTTCGGCCCGAGTTCGTGCGTGCGCAGTCCTGCACGCAAGTCGACGAGCTCGCAGACCTGATCCTGCAGTCGTCGTGCACGCCACCGTTTACGCCGGTGTTGCGTCGCGGCGGCCGGCCCGTGCTCGATGGCGGAATGGTCGACAACGTGCCGGTCGACGCGCTCGATCCGTCGCCGGGCGACGTGCTGGTGCTCGTCACGCGGCTGTATCCGCGCCCGCAGATGTTCACGGTCGCGCATGGCGACCAGCGGCGGCTGTACGTACAGCCGTCGAGCAAGGTGCCGATTTCGAGCTGGGATTACACGAGCCCGCAGCAGATGCGGCATGCGTACGACCTCGGGCGGCGCGACGGCGAGCATTTCCTCACGCGCGTCGGCGCAATGACGGGCGGCCGCGTGGCCGCCTGACGGTCGGGAACGGAGGGGAGCGGGGGCCGCGCGACGCGCGCAGCCCGTGCGTTCAGCGCTTGCGGATCGGCGTCAGCGCTTCGGGGTTGGCGACGCTCGACATGTCGCCGTCGTCGAACGCGAGAATGTTGCGGAATGCTGCACTGAAATACAGCTCGTAGCTTTCGCGTTCGACGTAGCCGATGTGCGGCGTGCAGATCACGTTTTCCATCCGCAGCAGGCTGTAGCCCTGCAGGATCGGCTCGCTTTCGAACACGTCGATCGCGACCATGCCCGGCCGGTTGTGCGACAGCGCGTTGACGAGCGCGTTTTCCTCGAGCAGTTCGGCGCGGCTCGTGTTGACGAGCAGCGACGTCGGCTTCATCCGCATCAGGTCTTCCTGCTTCACGATCCCGCGCGTGTCGTCGTGCATGCGCAGGTGCAGCGACAGCACGTCGCTCTGCTCGAACAGCGCCTCGCGGCTCTCGGCCGCCGTGTAGCCGTCGGCGCGCGCGGCTTCGAGCGAATGCTCGCGGCCCCAGATCAGCACGTTCATCCCGAAGGCCTTGCCGTAGCCGGCGACGAGCCGGCCGATCTTGCCGTAGCCCCAGATGCCGAGCGTCTGGCCGCGCAGCACCTGGCCGAGGCCGAAGTTCGGTGGCAGCGCCGACGTCTTCAGGCCCGACTGCTGCCAGGCACCCTGCTTCAGGTTCGCGACGTACTGCGGGATACGGCGCTGGGCGGCCATCACGAGCGCCCACGTCAGTTCGGCGGGCGCGACCGGCGAGCCGGTGCCTTCGAGCACCGCGATGCCGCGGTCGGTACAGGCTTCGAGGTCGATGTGGCTCGACACGCGGCCGGTCTGGCTGATCATGCGCAGGTTCGGCAGCTTGGCGAGCAGTTGCGACGAAATCGGGGTCCGTTCACGAATCAGCACGAGCGCCTCGACTTCCGCCAGGCGGCTGGCGAGCTGTCCCAGGCCGCGCACCGTGTTGTTGAAGACCTTCACGTCGTGGCCGGCAAGCATCTCGAAGCAGTTCAGCTTGCGGACGGCGTCCTGGTAGTCGTCGAGGATGGCAATTTTCATGGTGAACGGGTGTCGCGCGTTGAAAGCGGCAGTGGCGGCGGGCGCACGTCGCGCACCCGTTCCGCCCGGCCGGGGCCGACATGATGCTACGTCGGCCGCCTTCTTGGTGCCTTTTTAACAGGTTGTTACGCTCCGCCGCAATTGGCGGGAGCCTGACCCGGCGCCGCTCGCGTGCGGGGCGCAAAGGTGCGCTGTTGTGTCGCATCAAACACGTCTTTCCTGATTCGGCTACTTACTCGACGAGGTTCACCCAATTGTTGCTCCAATCAGAATAATTGGATCATCTATCCGCGAAGGGCGAGGATTTTTGACTATTTTTATCGTCAACAGCCCCCTTGTTGAGCAACTCTGCATCATTTCCGCTGTCGTAGGAGAATTACGCATTTGCTTCATCTTTTTGAAGTTGTACTAGCGGCAGGAGTCGTTTATGGATCACTTGCAGTCGATGCGCGTTTTCGTGAAGGTTGCAGATCTCGGCAGTTTCGCGCGGGCCGCGAGCGCAATGGATATCTCCAACGCGGTCGCGACGCGCCACGTCGCCGACCTGGAAGGCCGGCTCGGCACGCGCTTGCTGAATCGCACCACGCGCAGCCTCTCCCTGACGGAGTCGGGTCAGGTCTATCTGGAGCGTGCCCGCCAGATCCTCGATGAGCTCGAGGACGTCGAGCAGATGGTCGTCGCACGCAATCACGAACCCGTCGGCACGCTGCGCATCGTCGCGCCGGTCGTGTTCGGGCTGCACAACCTTGCCCCCGTGCTGCAGTCGTACACGGAGAATTTCCCGAAAGTGGTGCCGGATCTCACGCTGGTCGACCGGCAGGTCGATCTCGTCGAGGAAGGTTTCGACGTCGGTATCGTCGTCACGCGCCAGATGCGCAGCGCGAGCATCGTCACGCGGCGCCTGACCACCGGTTGCATGACCGTGTGCGCGACGCCGAGCTATCTGGAGAAGCACGGCGTGCCGACCCACCCGGAGCAGCTTGCCGAGCACCCGAGCCTGAGCCTGCCGGCCGAATACTGGGGCGACGAGCGCGTGTTCACGGGGCCGGACGGCGAAGTGCGCGTGCGCCCGACCAATGTGATCGTCGCGAACAACACCGCGATGCTGCGCCAGTTCGCGTTACTCGGGATGGGTGTCGCGATCCTGCCGAGCTACCTGATCGGCAGCGACATCGCGCGCGGCGCGCTCGTGCGTCTGCTGCCGGATTTCCGGCTGCCGCAGGTCGAGATCAACATCGCGTACCCGAGCCGGCGCCATCTGCCGGCGAAGGTGCGGACGTTCATCGACCACCTCGTCGAGCATTTCAGCCACTCGACCGACGCGATGATCGGCGAGCAGTGGGCCGCGCAGAGTTCGGCGCTCGCGCCGATCGGCGTCGAGACGCGTGCGGAGCAGCCGGAAGCGGCCGACCCGAACCTGTCGCCGCGCCTGCCGCGTTCGCCGCGCACGCGCGTCGCGGTGCCGTCGCCGCTGTAACGGCGCGACGGCGGGGCGGCGGTTGCCGCCGGCACAAAGAAAAAACGCGGATCGAGCGATCGATCCGCGTTTTTTTTATGGCTCCGGGAGGGAGCCTGACGCGCCGGGGCAGGGCCGGCGGCCGGGTCGTCACGAACCCGTCTTGCGCGCCGTCGTCTTGCGGGCGGCCGTTTTACGGGCCGGGGCCGGTTTCTCTTCGGCCCCTTCCGTCACGGTTTCGGCATCCTTCGTCGCCGATTTTGCCGTCTTCTTCGCGGCAGCGGCCTTCGGCTCCTTCTTCTCGAACTCGAAGCCGATCTTGCCGTCCGGCTGCTTCACGAGGAACGCCTTGAAGTTGCGGCCGGTACGCGACGACTTGAAGTTCGGCAGCAGATCCGTGCGGCCGTCGGCCAGCAGCTTGCCCATCTGCTCGCGCGTGATTTCCTGCTGCAGGATCACCTTGCCCGAGCGGAAGTCGCAGGTCTTCGGGTTCGCCACCGAGTGCTCGCACACGTAGCTCATCCCGTGCTCGAACACGCGGCCCTTGCACTTCGGGCACGCGCCGACCGGCTCCTGCGCGGAGAAGTCGGGCGCTTCGCCTTCCTCGCCGCCCTGGTCCTGGCCGAAATCGAACTCGAGCTTGTAGTTCTTCGTCTCGTCGTCGAAGGACAGCTTGAGGATCGCCGAGAACGGACGGCCCATCTTGCTGCGGAACCCGGACAGCGGCCCGATTTCCTTCTTCTGCAGCAGCTCCTCGACTTCCGGGATCTCGAACTGCCGGCTGCCCGGGATCTTCGAGATCGAGAACTCGCACTTCGTGCACGCGAAGCGGCGGTAGTTTTCCTTCACCTGGCCGCCGCAGTTCGGGCACGGCGTCTCGAGCGTCGCGTAATCGCCGGGGATCGTGTCGGAATCGTATTCCTTCGCGCGCTTGACGATCTGCTGCGTCATGCGGGCGATTTCCTGCATGAACGCATCGCGCCCGAGATTGCCGCGCTCCATCTGCGACAGCTTGTATTCCCATTCGCCGGTCAGCTCGGGCGCGGTCAGTTCCTTCACGCCGAGCCCGCGCAGCAGCGTCATCAGCTGGAATGCCTTCGCGGTCGGGATCAGTTCGCGGCCTTCGCGCAGCAGGTATTTCTCGCCGAGCAGGCCTTCGATGATCGCCGCGCGCGTCGCCGGCGTGCCGAGACCCTTCGCGGCCATCGCCTCGCGCAGTTCGTCGTCCTCGACGAGCTTGCCCGCACCTTCCATCGCGGACAGCAGCGTCGCTTCCGAGTAGCGTGCGGGCGGCTTCGTCACGAGCGCGACGGCGGCGATTTCGTCCGTCTTCACCTTCTCGTCCTTCTGCACCGGCACGAGGTTCGCGTCCGCGCCTTCGGCGTCGCGGCCGTACACCTGCAGCCAGCCCGGCTCGACGAGCACCTTGCCTTCGGTCTTGAAGTGATGGCCGGCGACTTCGGTGATCCGCGTCGTGACGCGGAATTCGGCCGCCGGGAAGAACACGGCGAGGAAGCGCTTCACGACCATGTCGTACAGCTTCTGCTCCGGCTCGGACAGCGACTTCGGCGCCTGCAGCGTCGGGATGATGGCAAAGTGGTCGCTGATCTTCGAGTTGTCGAAGATCCGCTTGTTCGGCTTCACCCAGCCCTTGTCGAGCACCTGCTTCGCATGCGGCAGGTAGTTGTTGCTCTCCTTGAGCATCTCGAGCGTGGACTCGACCGTCGACAGGTAGTCTTCCGGCAGCGCGCGTGCGTCGGTACGCGGGTAGGTCAGCACCTTGTGCTTTTCATACAGCGCTTGTGCGAGGCCGAGCGTGTTCTTCGCGGAGAAGCCGAAACGGCTGTTCGCCTCGCGCTGCAGGCTCGTCAGGTCGAACAGCAGCGGCGACAGTTGCGTCGACGGCTTCGATTCCTCGGACACCGTGCCGACCTGGTCGCGGCATGCGGCGACGATCGTTTCGGCGGCCGGCAGGCTCCACAGGCGGGAGTCGCGCTTTTCCGGATCGAATTCGTCGCGCTTGAATTTCGGGTCGTACCACTTGCCTTCGTAGAAGCCGCCCGCACACGCGAATTCGGCCTTCACTTCCCAGTAGTCGCGCGGGATGAAGCGGCGGATTTTCTCTTCACGTTCGACGACGATCGACAGCGTTGGTGTCTGAACGCGGCCGACGGTCGTCAGGAAGAAGCCGCCGCCCTTGCTGTTGAACGCGGTCATCGCGCGGGTGCCGTTGATCCCGACGAGCCAGTCGGCTTCCGAGCGGCAGCGTGCGGCGTCGGCGAGCGGCTGCATGTCGGTGTCGCTGCGCAGGTTCGCGAAACCGTCGCGGATCGCCTGCGGCGTCATCGACTGCAGCCACAGGCGCTGGACCGGCTGCTTCGCCTTCGCGTGCTGCGCGATCAGGCGGAAAATCAGCTCGCCCTCGCGTCCCGCGTCACATGCGTTGATCAGGCGGTCGACGTCCTTGCGCTTCATCAGCTTCGTGAGCACCTTGAGGCGCGACTCGCTTTTTGCGATCGGGTTCAGGTCGAAATGCGGGGGGATGACGGGCAGATGCGCGAAGCTCCATTTCCCGCGCTTGACCTCGTACTCTTCCGGGGCGGCGATTTCCAGCAGGTGGCCGACAGCGGACGAAAGGACGAAATCGTCGCTCTCGTAATACTCGTCATGCTTGGTAAAGCCGCCCAAAGCGCGTGCGATGTCGTTCGCGACAGAAGGCTTTTCCGCAATGATCAGTGCTTTGGACATGACAGGTGTGTGTTGGTAGACCGGGTTCGCCGGTTGTGGGTCCCTTTTACGACCGCTTTATAGCACACGCCGCAGCGACGGCGGCTCAGCGTGTAAAAAGCGGCTCATCATAGAGGGGGGCTGCAACGGCGGCAAGCGCCCGCCGCGGCGGGGCGCGCAAACGCGCGCCAAATCGCCGCGCCGGCCCGCGCATTCAGGCTTCGACGATCAGGACGTTGCGCAATTTCGGTGCGTGCGGCGCGCCGGGTACCGCGCTCAGGTCGGACAGCATCCGCTCGACGATCGCCGCGTGCGGCAGCACCGTGCCGAAGAAGCGTGCGGTGTTGGCGTCCTCGATCAGGATCGTCGGGAAGTTCTCGACGTCGAGATCGTCGAGTTGGTCGGCATGCGTTTCGATGTCGATCCAGGCGAAACAGGCGTCCGGGTGCGCGTCGGCGAGCTGGTCGAAGGCCGTCCGGTAGTCGCGGCACGTGCCGCACCACTCGGCGCACAGGCAGGCGACGAGCAACGTGCCGGGATCGGCGAGGCGCTCGGCGATCCGATCCGCATCGGTGTCGAGATTCAGCGCGGGCATGGAATTCCTTGGATATCGTCGGCGGCGCGGCCGCCCCTATGCCGGGGAATGTAGCACGCCGCGTGCGGCCGGGGTGGGCGCGGCGTCAAGCCGCGCGAAGCGCCCGCCGGGTAGGCTGGCGACGCGGCCGGCCAGCTCCAGCGCCAGCAGCGCGCCGTGCAGCACGTCGTCGGACAGGCCGCTGTGCTCGGCGAGCCATTCGTAGGTCACGGGGCCGTATCCCAAGGCGGCCAGTACCGCATGCTCGGACGCGGTGCCTGGCGGTGGCGGGGCGTCGATTCGGGACGGTGCGGCGGTGGCCGCCATGGCGAGGCCCGCCTGGTCGGCGCCGGCCGTTGCCATCGCGAGGATGCTGTCGGCGTTCGTGCCGGGATGATGCCCGGCGCGAGCCGTGCGGCCGGTTGCACGCGCGGCCGGTTCGGCCAGCCCGTACTCCTCGAGCACATCGAGCGGCGCCGCCGTGAGCTTCGCGCCGTCGCGGATCAGCGCGTGGCAGCCCTGCGCGAGCGGCGCGTGGATCGAGCCCGGCACCGCGAACACATCGCGCCCCAGTTCGTTCGCGAGCCGTGCGGTGATCAGCGAGCCGGAGCGAGGCGCGGCCTCGACGACGAGCGTGCCGATCGCCAGCGCGGCGATCAGCCGGTTGCGCTGCGGGAAATGCGCGGCACGGGCCGGCGTGCCGAGCGGCCATTCCGACACGATCGCCCCGTGCGCGGCGATTTCGTGCGCGAGCGCGCGATGCCGTGCCGGATAGACGAGATCGGCGCCCGTCGCGATGACGGCGACCGTGCCCGAGCGGCCGTCGAGCCCGCCGCGATGCGCGGCACCGTCGATCCCGAGCGCGAGGCCGGAGACGATCGAGAGCCCCGCGTCGGACAACGCACGCGCGAAGCCCGTTGCGTCGGCGAGCCCCTGCGGTGTCGCATGCCGGCTGCCGACCACGGCGAGGCCGCGGGCATGCAGCAGGTCGAGCCGCCCCTTTACATATAGCAGGGGCGGCGGATCGTGCAGGTCGCGCAACCGCGGCGGGTAGGCCGGATCGTTGAGCGTGACCAGTGCATTGCCCGGCGCGTCGAGCCACGCGAGCGCGGCCTCGGTGCGCGCGTCGAGATCGCCGCGCTCGCTCGCGCGCACGGCTTGTGCGGCGGCGGGGCTGCTCACCGCGGCGATGGCCGGGTCGGATGCGCGCAACAGCGCGGCCGGTGAGCCGAATGCATCGAGCAGGATCTGCAGCACGGCGGGCGCGAGGCCGGGCGCATGCGCGAGTTGCAGCCATGCGCGCAGCGCGGATGGCGTCAGCGCTTGCGGCGACATGAGACAGCCCTCGAATGCGGCGGCCAGCGGACCGCATGGCGCCATGATAAAATTTTCATCATCCGAAATACTCGACAGGGCCGCGCGCACGAGTGCCCGGCCAATTGCAGGAGGCGCGATTCGCGGCGTTGATTCGCCACGCATCCGCCTCATCTTCATTGCATCCCGGCGGCGGCACCAGCCGGCCGGATGGCCGATGCGACACGCCGCTCCACCGAATACCGAACACCATGGCTTTGCTCAATATTCTTCATTACCCCGACAAGCGGCTGCACAAGGTCGCCAAGCCCGTCGACAAGGTCGACGACCGGATCCGCAAGCTCGTCGCCGACATGGCCGAGACCATGTACGCGGCACCCGGCATCGGCCTGGCGGCCACGCAGGTCGACGTGCACGAGCGCGTGATCGTGATCGACGTCTCCGAGGAGAAGAACGAGCTGCGCGCGTTCATCAACCCCGAGATCGTGTGGTCGAGCGACGAGAAGCAGATCTACGAAGAGGGCTGCCTGTCGGTGCCCGGCATCTATGACGAAGTCGAGCGGCCCGACCATGTGCGCGTGCGCGCGCTCAACGAACAGGGCGAGACCTTCGAGCTCGACTGCGAAGGCCTGCTCGCCGTGTGCGTCCAGCACGAGATGGATCACCTGATGGGGCGCGTGTTCGTCGAATACCTGTCACCGCTCAAGCAGACGCGCATCAAGACGAAGATGAAGAAACTCGAACGCGCGATGTAACGCGCGTTCACGCTGCCCGACCCCGAACGCTGTCATGACCCATACGTTGCGCGTGATTTTTGCCGGCACGCCGGAATTCGCCGCGGCTGCCCTTGCCGCGATCCACGAGGCCGGTTTCCCGGTGCCGCTCGTGCTCACCCAGCCCGATCGCCCTGCGGGGCGCGGGATGAAGCTGCAGGCGAGCGCCGTGAAGCGCTACGCCGTCGAGCACGGGATGCCCGTCGCGCAGCCGCCGTCGCTGCGCCGCGCGGGCAAGTACCCGGCCGAGGCGGCCGACGCGATCGAGCTGCTGCGCACGACGCCGCACGACGTGATGGTGGTGGCCGCCTACGGCCTGTTGCTGCCGCAGGAAGTGCTCGACATCCCGCGCGCCGGCTGCATCAACATCCATGCATCGCTGCTGCCGCGCTGGCGCGGCGCGGCGCCGATCCATCGCGCGATCGAAGCCGGCGACGCCGAGACGGGCGTCACGCTGATGCAGATGGACGTCGGCCTCGACACCGGCGCGATGATCGAGGAGGCGCGCATCGCGATTGCGCCCGACGACACGACCGCGACGCTGCACGACCGTCTGGCCGCCGACGGCGCGCGGCTGATCGTCGATGCGCTCGTGCGGCTCGAGCGCGACGGCACGCTGCCGGCGACGCCGCAGCCGGCCGACGGCGTGACCTACGCGGAAAAGATCGGCAAGCACGAAGCGGCGCTCGACTGGCGCAAGCCTGCCGACGTGCTCGCGCGCCAGGTGCGTGCGTTCGATCCGTTCCCGGGCGGTGTCGCGACGCTCGACGGCGCGGCGATCAAGCTGTGGGCGGCCGAGCCCGTGGCGGCGCGCGGCACGATTGCCAACGAGGCGCCCGGCACGATCGTCGAAGCCGCGCCGGAAGGCGTGGTCGTCGCATGCGGCAGCGGCGCGCTGCGCGTCACGCAGTTGCAGAAGCCGGGCGGCAAGCGGCTGCCCGCGCGCGAATTCCTGGCCGGCTCGCCGCTCGCCGCAGGCCAGCATTTCGCGCTGCCCGACGTTGCCTGACACGGGCTGATCGCCATTCGACACGGTCGGCCGACGCTGCGCAATCGGCCGGACGGCCGAGTCGCACGCCGCGGCAGGCGCGCGTAGAATTTCCCTGCGCTCCCCGGTTTCGAGGTCTTCATGTTCGGCATCACCCATTTCGGCTTCTTCGTGTTCGCGGTATTCCTGCTGAACGTCACGCCCGGCCCCGACACGGCCTACATCGTCGGCCGCAGCGTCGCGCAGGGCCGCGGCGCGGGGCTGATGTCGGCATTCGGCATCTCGGCCGGCTGCTGCGTTCACGCGCTCGCCTGTGCATTCGGCCTGACCGCGCTGCTCGCGGCGTCGGCCACCGCGTTCACGGTGATCAAGCTGGTCGGCGCGGCCTACCTGATCTACCTCGGCGTACGGATGATCGTCGCGAAGCAAGCCGCCGCGCCGTCGGGCGCCGATGCCGCGCAGGCCACGGCCGCCAAGCCGCTGCGCCAGCTGTTCATGCAGGGTTTCTGGACCAACGTGCTGAATCCGAAGGTCGTGCTGTTCTTCGTGTCGTTCTTCCCGCAGTTCGTGTCGGCCGACAGCCCGCACAAGGCATGGGCGTTCCTGACCCTCGGCGCGGTGTTCGTCGCGATGAGCACGGTCTGGACCAGCCTCGTCGCGTGGGTCGCGGGCAGTGTCACGCAGCACTTTTCCGGCAAGCCGGGCGTCAGGAAGTGGCTCGACCGCACGGTTGGCAGCGCGTTCGTCGGCCTCGGGCTGCGTCTTGCAACATCGCAACGTTGAGATTGAATTTTTCCGGCAAGACCTTATCTAACAAATCGCTTACAATTTTCTGCCGCGCCCGGTGATGCGCGGCGGGTCCCCTGACGGATAAGGAGTGGGTATGTTCAATTGGGTCAAAACGGCGATGCTGATGGCCGCGATCACGGCCCTGTTCATCGTGATCGGCGGAATGATCGGCGGTTCGCGGGGCATGACGATCGCGCTGCTGTTCGCGCTCGGCATGAATTTCTTTTCCTACTGGTTCTCGGACAAAATGGTGCTGCGCATGTACAACGCGCAGGAAGTCGACGAGAACACGGCGCCGCAGTTCTACCGGATGGTGCGCGAGCTGGCCACGCGCGCGAACCTGCCGATGCCGCGCGTCTACCTGATCAACGAGGACGCGCCGAACGCGTTCGCGACGGGCCGCAACCCCGAGCACGCGGCGGTCGCCGCGACGACCGGCATCCTGCGCGTGCTGTCGGAGCGCGAGATGCGCGGCGTGATGGCGCACGAGCTCGCGCACGTGAAGCACCGCGACATCCTGATCTCGACGATCACCGCCACGATGGCAGGCGCGATCTCGGCGATCGCGAACTTCGCGATGTTCTTCGGCGGGCGCGACGAGAACGGCCGGCCGGCCAACCCGATCGCGGGTATCGCGGTCGCGCTGCTCGCCCCGATCGCAGGCGCCTTGATCCAGATGGCGATTTCGCGGGCACGCGAGTTCGAGGCCGATCGCGGCGGCGCGCAGATTTCCGGCGATCCGCAGTCGCTCGCCACCGCGCTCGACAAGATCCATCGCTATGCGGCCGGTATCCCGTTCCAGGCGGCCGAGGCCCATCCGGCCACCGCGCAGATGATGATCATGAACCCGCTGCATGGCGGCGGCCTGCAGAACCTGTTCTCGACGCACCCGGCCACCGAGGAGCGCATCGCGCGCCTGATGGAGATGGCGCGTACCGGCCGCTTCGACTGAACCCCGGCATCCCGCGCGGCCGTTGCCGCACGGGGGCCGTCACGCCACCCCGCACGCTTCGCGCTGCGGGGTGTTTCATTTGTGCGCGCCGTAAAGGGGCCAAAGGGGCCGCGTGGTCGCAGGCTACAATGCGCGGTTTGGGATCGCGAGGCCTTGCGGCGCCGCGATCCTGCCGTTTGCCGTATTTGATTGCTGCGCCTGCTTGCCGCGCCTGATTGCCGATTCCGTACCGATGACACGAACCCGTTCTTCCGCTCCGTCTTCTTCCGGCCGCCCGGCGCGTCTGGCCGCGCTGCATCTGGCGCCCGATTCGCTCGGCTTCGCGCTCGACGCGGCCGCGCAGGCGGTCGACGCGATACGGCGCGGCACGGCGCTGCCGGCAGCGTTGTCGGCGGTATTCGCACAGATGCCGTCCGGTGCGCAGGCGCTCGCGCGCGGCGCGACGCAGGACGTCGCGTACCGGACGATGCGTCGCCTCGGCAGCGCGGACTGGCTGGTCGGCAAACTCGTCAGCAAGGCACCGCCTGCGCACGTGCACGCCGTGCTCGCCGGCGCGCTCGCGCTGCTGCTCGACCCGGCCGACGCCGCCGCGTATCCGGCGTTCACGGTGGTCGATCAGGCCGTCACCGTGATCGGCGCGCGGCGCGAGTGCGCGTTCGCGAAGGGCATGGTCAACGCGGTGCTGCGCCGTTTCCTGCGTGAGCGCGACGCGCTCGTCGCGGCGATGCAGGCCGACCCGGTCGCGCGCTGGAATTACCGCGCATGGTGGGTCGATGCGGTGAAGCGCGCATGGCCCGATGCATGGCAGGCGATCCTCGCGGCAGGCGAACGCCAGGGCCCGTTGACGCTGCGCGTGAATGCGCGCCGCGCGAGCGTCGACGCGTATCTCGACACACTGCGGGCGAGCGGGATCGAAGCGACCGCGATCGGCCGGCACGCGGTGCGGCTCGCGTCGGCGCTGCCGGTCGAGCGCATTCCGGGCTTCGCCGACGGCGTGGTGTCGGTGCAGGACGCCGGCGCGCAGCTCGCGGCCGAATGGCTCGACGCGCGCGACGGCATGCGCGTGCTCGATGCATGCGCGGCACCCGGCGGCAAGACCGGCCACATTCTCGAGCTGGCTGACGCGGAAGTCGTTGCGCTCGAAAGCGATGCAACACGCGCGGCGCGCATCGGCGAGAACCTCGTGCGCCTGTCGCTCGAAGCGAACGTACGCGTCGGCGATGCAGGTGCGCCCGACGCGTGGTACGACGGGCGCGCGTTTGACCGTATCCTCGCCGACGTGCCGTGCTCGGCGTCCGGCATCGTGCGGCGGCACCCCGACATTCGCTGGCTGCGCCGCGAGGCCGACATTCCGGCGCTCGTCGCGGAACAGCGCCGCATCCTGTCGGCGCTGTGGCCGCTCGTGAAGCCGGGCGGCGAGCTGCTTTACGTGACCTGCTCGATCTTCCCCGAGGAAGGTGAATTGCAGGCGCGCTGGTTTGAAGCGGCCTGTGAAGATGCGGTACGATTGGACGCCCCCGGCCAGCTGCTGCCGGGCGGCGTGCAGGGACGGGCGGCGGCCGCCGCACTCGACCAGAACACCGATCACGACGGATTTTTCTACGCGCGGTTCCAGAAACGGTGACGATCAAACACCTTTTTCCATTTCGGCTCGCGGCCGTCCTGCTGGTCGCATTGATGCTGTGCCTGGCCGTCGTCCGGCCGGCGCATGCCGAATCGATCGCCGTGCAGCGCGCGTCGCTCCAGTCCGACGGAAGCGGCTGGAGCCTCGACGCGCGTTTCGACTTCGAGCTGAACCCGAACCTCGAGGATGCCGTCAACAAGGGCATCCCGCTTTACTTCACGACCGACTTCGAACTGAGCC
Source organism: Burkholderia sp. BCC1972 (assembly GCF_905339605.1). Taxonomy (NCBI): domain Bacteria; kingdom Pseudomonadati; phylum Pseudomonadota; class Betaproteobacteria; order Burkholderiales; family Burkholderiaceae; genus Burkholderia; species Burkholderia sp. BCC1972. The sequence continues at coordinate 81,010 of NZ_CAJPGH010000013.1, forward strand.
GCGCGCGCTGGTACTGGTTCGACGAGCAGCCGGTGGCGGTCACGCAGACGATCCGCCTGTCGTTCCAGCCGCTCACGCGCGAGTACCGCGTGTCGACCGGCGGCCTGCAGCTCGGCTTCCCGTCGCTGAAGGACGCGCTCGCGGTGGTCCGGCACATCACGTCGTGGCACGTGATCGACCGCAACCAGGTGCGCGCGGGCGAAACCTACACGGCGTCGGTGCGGATGCAGCTCGACACGGCGCTGATGCCGAAGCCGTTCCAGGTCGATGCCGTGAACAACCGCGACTGGACGCTCGGGTCGGACTGGAAGCGCTTCAACTTCACGGTGACCGAACGTGCTAAATAAAGTGCGCCGCGCGGCCAGCGGGAAGAGCCTCCTCGTCCGCGTGATCGTCTCGACCGTCGCGCTGACCGCGCTGCTGCTGCTCGTGCTGCTCGCGGCCGCGAGCGCGAACACCGAATTCTTCGATCGCTACTACTCGTGGCTGTACGCGACGAATATCGTCGTCGCGCTCGTGTTCCTGCTCGTGGTGCTCGGGCTGATCGGGATGATCGTCGTGCGCCTGAGGAAGGGCAAGTTCGGCACGCGGCTGCTCGCGAAGCTCGCGGTGTTCTTCGCGCTCGTCGGCGTGGTGCCGGGCGGGATCATCTACATCGTGTCGTACCAGTTCGTGTCGCGCAGTATCGAGTCGTGGTTCGACGTGAACGTCGAGACCGCGCTGACGGCCGGCCTGAACCTCGGTCGCGGCATGCTCGATGCGTCGCTGTCCGACCTGCAGACGAAGGCGCGGCTGATGTCCGACCAGCTCGCGAGCGTCGATGCGAACACGAACGGCACGACGCTCACGCTGCTGCGGCTGCGCGACCAGTTCGGCGTGCAGGACGCGACGATCGTCGAGCCGGGCCGCGGCGGCTCGGGTGCGGCGCCCGAGCTGCACATCGTCGCGCAGGCGTCGGGCAATTTCGCGGCGCTGATTCCGGACGACCTGCCGACGCCGCTGATGCTGAACCAGGCGCGCGAACACGGCGCGTACGCGGCGATCGAGGGCGAGGTCGACGGCGACCCGCGCGCGCATGGCGCGAAGGGTGCGCTGCGGCTGCGCGTCGTGCGGCCGATTCCCGATGCGACGACGTCGCTGCTGCAGCCGGCGGAGCGCTTCCTGCAGCTCACGCAGCCGGTGCCGCCGACGCTCGCGCACAACGCGGACGCCGTGCAGCGCGCGTATCGCGAGTACCAGGAAAAGTCGCTCGGCCGCACGGGGCTGCGCAAGATGTACATCGGCACGCTGACGCTCGCGCTGTTCCTCGCGACCTTCATCGCGATGATGCTCGCGCTCGCGCTCGGCCAGCAGCTCGCGCGGCCGCTGTTCCTGCTCGCGCAGGGCACGAAGGAGATCACGGAAGGCGACTACACGCCGAAGCGCGAGATCAAGACGCGCGACGAGCTCGGCTTCCTCACGCAGTCGTTCAACGCGATGACGCGCCAGTTGTCCGAGGCGCGGCTGGCGGTCGAGAAGAACCGCATCGCGCTCGAGCATTCGAAGACGTATCTCGAAAGCATCCTCGCGAACCTGACGGCCGGCGTGTTCGTGCTCGACCGCCAGTTCCGGCTGACGACAGCCAATCGCGGCGCCGAGCGGATCTTCCGGCAGCCGTTCAATTCGCTGATCGGCACGACGCTCGACCGGATCGGCGTGGCGGCGGGATTCGGCGCGATGGTGCGCAAGGCGTTCGCCGATCGCGAGGCGGCGTCCGACGGCGGCAGCGGCGATCGCGGCCACTGGCAGCAGCAGTTCGCGATCGAGGTGCCGGGCGAAACCGATCCGCTGACGCTGCTCGTGCGCGGCACGCGCCTCGTGTCGACGGTCGAGGGGCAGGCCGACGATCCGCAGACGTCCGGTTACGTCGTCGTGTTCGACGACATCTCCGACGTGATTTCCGCGCAGCGGTCGGTCGCGTGGGGCGAAGTCGCACGCCGGCTCGCGCACGAGATCAAGAATCCGCTGACGCCGATCCAGCTGTCGGCCGAGCGGCTGCAGATGAAGCTGTCCGACAAGCTCGCGCCGCCCGACGCGGACGTGCTCAAGCGCGGCGCGACGATGATCGTGAACCAGGTGGCCGCGATGAAGCGGATGGTCGACGATTTCCGCGAATACGCGCGCACGCCGCCGGCGGTGCTCGCGAACCTGCAGTTGAACGAACTGGCGAGCGAGGTGCTCGGGCTGTATGGTGTCGGCGAAGGCAAGAGCCCGATCGTCGCCGAGCTCGCGCCGTCGCTGCCCGTGATTCGCGGTGATGCGACGCAATTGCGCCAGGTGATTCACAACCTGCTGCAGAATGCGCAGGATTCGGTCGCGGAGTCTGCGCATCCGCGTGTGTTGATCGAAACCAAGACAGTAGAATATGGCGATCCCGACGCCGAGGGCAAAACGCGCGTCGCGGTACGTCTTACCGTGTCCGACAACGGGCCCGGTTTTCCGGCACGCATCCTGACCCGCGCGTTCGAGCCTTACGTGACGACGAAGGCGAAGGGCACGGGGCTCGGGTTGGCCACGGTCAAGAAAATCGTCGACGAGCATGGTGCGCGGATCGATTTGCGCAATCGCATGCACGGCGAGACCGTCGAGGGTGCGCAGGTGTCGATCCTGTTCCTGCAGATGGCGAGCGATGCGCCAGACGCCGCATCGGGCGCGCAGGACGGGGCGGCACCCGCCAAGACAAAAGCAAGTGAGCAGACAAAGGCAGCGTAAATGGCAACCATCCTGGTGGTAGATGATGAAATGGGCATCCGGGAATTGCTCTCGGAGATCCTCAGCGATGAAGGACATGTCGTCGAGGCAGCGGAGAACGCGCAGGCCGCGCGGGAATACCGGCTGAATCAGGCGCCCGATCTCGTGCTGCTCGATATCTGGATGCCCGATACCGACGGCGTGACCCTGCTCAAGGAGTGGGCGGCGCAGGGGCTGCTGACGATGCCCGTGATCATGATGTCCGGGCACGCGACGATCGATACGGCCGTCGAGGCAACCAAGATCGGCGCGCTCGATTTCCTCGAGAAGCCGATCGCACTGCAGAAGCTGCTGAAGTCCGTCGAGCACGGTCTCGCACGCGGTGCGGCGCCCGTGTCCGCGAACGCGGCGGCGAAGGCCGGCGCCGGGCAGGCGGCGGGGCCGGCGGCGGTGGCGTCCGCGGCAGCGCTGCCGACGCTCGGCGACGACATGGCGGCGGCACTCGGCCTCGCGGGGCAGACGGCCGCGATCCCGTTCGACATCCCGTTGCGCGAAGCACGCGATGCGTTCGAGCGCGCGTACTTCGAATATCACCTCGCGCGCGAAAACGGCAGCATGACGCGCGTCGCGGAGAAGACGGGCCTCGAGCGCACGCACCTGTATCGCAAGCTCAAGCAGCTCGGCGTCGAGCTCGGCAAGAAGCCGTCCGAAGGCGCGCTTTAAAATATTTTGCGAAAGCACTTGCTCAGGGATGAATAGCTCGATATACTTTCATTCTTCGTTGGCCCGGTAGCTCAGTTGGTAGAGCAGCGGATTGAAAATCCGCGTGTCGATGGTTCGATTCCGTCCCAGGCCACCAGCATTTAAAACCCCAAGAATCGGAAGGTTCTTGGGGTTTTTCGTTTGTGGTGGGTATTGCGTGTCGTGGGCGGTGTGGCCGGCAGCATTCGCACGGGCGTGATAAAATCCGTGCCCGCTCAATGACTTAGCGCATCGCTTCACGCGCACGGCAGGCTGCGAATCTCGCGCCGCCGTGACACGCGGCAACGATGCCGCGCGATGGGCGGTATAAGCGCACCGCCGCGTTCGCGGCCGACCGCGCTGCCTATACTGGTCGAGCCGGCGCAGGCCGGCCGCGTCGGGCCGCCCGGCGGCAGTCGGCCCTGGGGGCGCAGCGCGACGCGAGCCTACACATTCACGGAGTATCACGGTGATTCGGACAGACGCTAAAGACGGCGCGCTCGTGTTGTTTTCCGGCGGGCAGGACTCGGCCACGTGCGTGGCATGGGCCCTCGAACGCTATCAGACGGTCGAGACGCTCGGCTTCGATTACGGCCAGCGCCATCGCGTCGAGCTCGAATGTCGCGAGGGCGTGCGCGAAGCGCTGAAGCGCGACTTTCCCGCCTGGTCGGACCGGCTCGGCGACGATCACATGATCGACCTGTCGGTGCTCGGCGCGATCAGCGATACCGCGATGACGCGCACGATCGAGATCGAGACGGCCGCGAACGGCCTGCCGAACACGTTCGTGCCCGGTCGCAACCTGATGTTCATGACGATCGCCGCGGCGATCGCCTATCGTCGCGGGTTGCGCGTGCTGGTCGGCGGGATGTGCGAGACCGACTTCTCGGGCTACCCCGACTGCCGCGACGATACGATGAAGGCGCTGCAGGTCGCGCTGAACCTCGGGATGGACACGCGCATCGTGCTCGAGACGCCGCTGATGTGGCTCGACAAGGCGCAGACGTGGCAGCTCGCCGAGCAGCTCGGCGGCGAGGCGCTCGTCGAGCTGATCCGCGTCGAGACGCACACGTGCTACGTGGGCGAGCGCGCGGAACTGCACGATTGGGGCTTCGGCTGCGGCGAATGCCCGGCCTGCAAGCTGCGCAAGCGCGGCTACGAGGCTTACCTGAAGGGCGAGCGGGTGACCGAAGCGCCGCTGTGATGCGGGTGCATCGGCAGCACGGATTGAATAACGGATTCTGATCGACAACGAGCGGCGCGAGCCGGACGAAGCACGATGACTTACGCGGTCAAGGAAATTTTCTACACGTTGCAGGGCGAAGGCGCGAATGCGGGCCGGCCGGCCGTGTTCTGCCGGTTCGCCGGCTGCAACCTGTGGTCGGGCCGCGAAGAGGATCGTGCGGAGGCCGTGTGCCGCTTCTGCGATACCGACTTCGTCGGCACCGATGGCGAGAACGGCGGCAAGTTCAAGGACGCCGATGCGCTCGTCGCGACGATCGCCGGCCTGTGGCCGGAGGGCGAGGCGCACCGCTTCGTCGTCTGCACGGGCGGCGAGCCGATGCTGCAGCTCGACCAGCCGCTCGTCGACGCGCTGCACGCGGCCGGCTTCGAGATCGCGATCGAGACGAACGGCTCGCTGCCGGTGCTCGAATCGATCGACTGGATCTGCGTGAGCCCGAAGGCCGATGTGCCGCTCGTCGTCACGAAGGGCAACGAGCTGAAAGTCGTGATCCCGCAGGACAACCAGCGGCTGGCCGACTATGCGAAGCTCGACTTCGAGTACTTCCTGGTCCAGCCGATGGACGGCCCGTCGCGCGACCTCAATACGAAGCTCGCGATCGACTGGTGCAAGCGTCATCCGCAGTGGCGGCTGTCGATGCAGACCCATAAATATCTGAACATTCCCTGAGCCACGGCTTTTGACATCGTGCTGATTACCCGAAAACTCGAATTCGACGCGGGCCACCGCATCCCCGATCACCGCAGCCAGTGCAGGAACCTGCACGGCCATCGCTACGTGCTCGAAATCACGCTGCGCGGCGATCTCGTCGATACCGAGGGGGCGCCCGACCGCGGCATGGTGATGGATTTCGCCGACGTGAAGGCGCTCGCGATGGAGCACCTCGTCAGCAAGTGGGACCACGCGTTCCTCGTCTATGCGCGCGACGAAGTCGTGCGCTCGTTCCTCGAACAGATGGCCGACCACAAGACCGTCGTGATCGACCGGATCCCGACCGTCGAGAACCTCGCCGCAATCGCGTTCGACCTGCTCGCGAACGTGTACGACGCGCACTACGGCGTGAATCTGCGCCTCGAGCGCGTGCGCCTGTACGAAACGCCGAACTGCTGGGCCGACGTCGAGCGCCAGCCCGGCCGCTGATCCTGCCTTCCCGGCAGCCCGCGCCGGCCGGCGCGGGCTGACCGTCACCGTGCCGTGCGGTTTCGCCCGCACCGGCGCAGCTTCCCGCCTGTTCCCACATTCCGCGTAACGCCGCGCTATGATCGTTGAGTGGCACCGGACAATGCGTCCGTGCGCCGTCGCGCCGCGCGTGCTGTCAGATCGGCTGCCCGTCGCCGACTAACGTTCCAGAGTGCGATCCGGTGCAGCCGCCTTGCTGCGCTGCACGACGTGTCGCGCTCCGCTTCGCCAGTTGCTTGTCCCGTTCGATTGCCGTTCCGTCCAGGAGGCCGTATCGATGAGCACGCTCACCAATTCCCTCAAGCAGCGCCTGCGTGACGGCGACGATCCGCTGTACGGCCTGTGGCTGTCGCTCGGCAGTGAATCGGCCGCGGAAGCGCTCGCGCACGCCGGCTATGACTGGCTCTGCATCGACATGGAGCACGCGCCGAACGACAGCCGCGACGTCGCTTCGCAACTGCGCGCGATCGCGGCCGCCCACTTGCCGAGCGAGCCCGTCGTGCGCGTGCCGGCGCGCGAGCCGTGGCTCGTGAAGCGTGCGCTCGACGCCGGTGCGCGCACGCTGATGTTTCCCGGCATCGAGACGCCCGACGAAGCCGCGCATGCGGTGCGGCTCACGCGCTATCCGTCGCCCGATTCGCCGGACGGGCTGCGCGGCGTCGCGGGCATGGTGCGCGCGGCGGCGTTCGGCATGCGCCGCGATTACGTGCAGACGGCGAACGCGCAGGTTGCGGTGATCGTGCAGATCGAATCGGCACGCGGTGTCGACGAGGTCGAGCGGATCGCGGCGACGCCTGGCGTCGACTGCCTGTTCGTCGGCCCGGCCGATCTCGCGGCGAGCCTCGGCCATCTCGGCGACATTCGCCACCCGGACGTCGAAACCGCGATGGCGCGCGTGCTCGCGGCCGGCCGGCAGGCTGGCGTCGCGGTCGGCATCTTCGCGGGCGATACGGCGGTCGCGCGCCAGTACCGCGAAGCCGGCTACCGGATGATCACGGTATCGGCCGACGTGAGCTGGCTGTTGCGCGCGACGCGGCAGGCGTTGCAGGAGGTGCGGTCATGAACGGCGGAGACGGCGCGTGCCGCAGGCGCGCGCGGATCGGTGTGATGTTCGGCCTGTGGGCCCTGTGTATCGCGGCGGCCGCGCAGGGCGCGCCGCAAGCGAAGCCTGATCCGTCGCGCGAGACGCAGTCGGCGGTCGCCGACTACAACGCCGGCGATTTTCGCGCGGCGCTGGTGCAGTTCCACGACGCGGCCGAGCGCGGCGATCGTCTCGCGCAATTCAACTACGCGATGATGCTGCTGACGGGCGAAGGCGTGACCGCGAACGTCGACGAAGGATTGCGCTGGCTGAAGCGCGCGGCAGACGCGAACATGTCGCATGCGCAGTACGTGTACGGCCGGATGTTCGACGACGGCGAGTTCGTCGCGCGCAATCCGGCCGAAGCGCACCGCTGGTTCCTGCGCGCGGCGAAGCAGGGGCACGTGCAGGCCGCGCTGTCGCTCGCGAACCAGTTCCTCGACGGGCGCGGCACGCCGCGCGACAACCGGCAGGCGTTCGCGTGGTACAAGCAGGCCGCCGACGCGGGCGAGCCGACCGCGCAGTACGTGACCGCGTCGTTCTACGAGCGCGGCGGCGACGGCGTCGCGCAGAACCTGAACATCGCGCGGGCGTATTACGCGGCGGCGGCCGCGCAGGGCGACGAGACGGCCGGGCTGAAATTCAAGGAGCTGAGCGCGCGGCTGAAGTCGCAGGGACCGGCATCGGGCAGCGGAGCGGAGCCGGGCGGCCCGCATGCGCCGCCGCTGTGAGCGTACGCGGCGTTCGGCCCGCCCCATGGAAAACGGCGCCCTGGGGCGCCGTTTTCCTTGACCGCGGTGCGGTCAGCTCTTCATCAGCCGCCGCTGCCGCCCGACGCTCATGATCATCCCGATCGCGATGCCGAGGGTCGCGAGCGCGGTGCCGCCGTAGCTCATGAACGGCAACGGCACGCCGACGACCGGCAGCACGCCGCTCACCATCCCGATGTTGACGAACGCATAGACGAAGAACGCGAGCGTGAGCGAGCCCGCGAGCAGGCGGCCGAACAGCGTCGCGCCCTGCGCGGCGATGTAGAGCCCGCGCGCGATCAGCGCCATGTACAGCGTCAGCAGCACGAGCCCGCCGACGAGCCCCCATTCCTCCGAGAACACCGCGAAGATGAAGTCGGTGTGCTTTTCCGGAATGAACTCGAGGTGCGCCTGCGTGCCTTTCAGGTAGCCCTTGCCGAGCACGCCGCCCGAGCCGATCGCGATCACGGCCTGGATCGTGTGGAAGCCCTTGCCGAGCGGGTCGGAGGTCGGGTCGAGCAGCGTGCACACGCGGTGCTTCTGGTAGTCGTGCATCAGCGGCCACTGCACTTCGGGCTGGCAGATGCGCTCCTCGAACACGGCGATCGAGCCGACCGCGATCACGCCCGCGACGAGCACCGGCACGATCAGCTTGAACGACAGGCCGGCGAGGTAGATCACGAAGAAGCCGGCCGCGAACACGAGCAGGCCCGTGCCGAGGTCGGGCTGCTTCGCGATCAGCCCGACCGGCACCATCAGGATCCCGAACGCGGCGAGGAAGTCGTACCAGCGCAGCCCGCCCTCGCGGCGCTGGTAGTACCACGCGAGCATCAGCGGTGTCGCGATCTTGAGGATTTCGGACGGCTGGATCACGACGCCGACGTTCAGCCAGCGCTTCGCGCCTTTCTTGGTCATCCCGAACAGCGCGACGGCGATCAGCAGCGCGACCCCGAACGTGTAGAGCGGGACCGCGAAGCGCATCAGCGTGGTCGGCGGGATGTTGGCGATCACCCACATCAGCACGAACGTCAGCAGGATGTTGCGCAACTGGTCCTCGACGCGGCCCGGCATGTCGATCGCCGCGCTGTACAGCGTGACGATGCCGACGCACAGCAGCAGGAACACGATGAGGGCGAGCGGGCGGTCGAAGCCCGCGAACATCTGCTTGATCTTGTCGAGCCAGGCGCGCTTGTCGAATTGCATGCCTTTCTCCGTTAATGAGCGGTGCCGGCGTCCGCGGCTTTCGCGGGGGCCGTCGCACGGTGGTTGTCGTCCCGCGGCGTGGCGACGAGCGGCTGCGCATCGCTGGCGGGCCGGCGCGGCCGGTGCGGGCGCCGAATCGGCGGCAGGCTCGCGGCCCGCGGCGCCGCGGCGCTCGCGTCGGCCGGCTGGGCCGCGCTGGCGGCTGCTGCGTCCGACGCAGCCGATGCCGCATCCGCCGCGCTGGCCGCGGTCGGCACGACCGGCTGCGGCAGCGCCGTGAAGCCGGCCGCGACGGCGGCGGGCTTGTTCGCGTCGCCGATCACCGGCGCGCTGATGGGTTCGGTCGCCGACGCGGCGGCCGCCACGGCCGCGGCCTCGTTCTTCGGGTTCTGGCGCTCGACCAGGTAGTAGTCGAGCACGCGGCGCGCGATCGGGCCCGCGGCCTGCGCGCCCCAGCCGCCGTTCTCGACGACCAGCGCGACAGCGATCTGCGGATGGTCGACCGGTGCATACGCGATGAACAGCGCGTGGTCGCGCAGGTGCTCGGCGAGCAGGTGGCCCTTGTAGTTCGAGCCCTGCAGCGAGAACACCTGCGCGGTACCGGTCTTGCCGGCGGCAAGGTACGGCGCGCCGCGGAACACCTTGTATGCGGTGCCGGACGGGTTCTCGATCACGTTCTCCATCCCGCGTTTCACGACGTCGATGTCGCCCTGCTTGAGCGGGATCACTTCGCTTTCCTTCGGCACGGTCAGGTGACGCCCGCGCGTGATCGGATCCTCGACCTCCTTCACGAGGTGAGGCTTCATCACGACGCCGTTGTTCGCGAGCGTCGCGGTCGCGTGCGCGAGCTGCAGGATCGTGAACGAGTTGTAGCCCTGGCCGATCCCGAGGCTGATCGTCTCGCCGTCGAACCACTTCTGCTGCGCGGCCTTCTTGAACGCCTTCTTCTTCCAGTCGGTCGACGGCAGGATCCCGCGCGCCTCGCCCTGGATGTCGATCCCGGTGATCTGGCCGAAGCCGAACGGCTTCATGAAGTTCGCGATCGAGTTCACGCCGAGGTCGCGCGCGAGCATGTAGAAGTAGGTGTCGTTCGACACCATGATCGCCTTGTTCATGTCGACCCAGCCCTGGCCGGAGCGCACGTCGTTGCGGAACGTGTGGCCGCCGAACGTGAAGTAGCCGGGATCCTGGAAGCCCCAGCCGGGCGTGCGCTTGCCGAGCGTCAGGCCCGCGAGCGCCATGAATGGCTTGTACGTCGAGCCGGGCGGGTAGGTGCCGTGCAGCGGGCGGTTCAGGAGCGGCTTGTCGGGCGAGTTGTTCAGCTCGTCCCAGGTCTGCTGGTCGATGCCGTCGACGAACGAGTTCGGGTCGAAGCTCGGCGACGACACGAATGCGAGCACGTCGCCCGTCTTCGGCTCGATCGCGACGAGCGCGCCGCGCTTGCCGGCGAACGCCTGCTCGGCGACCTGCTGCAGCCCGATGTCGAGCGACAGCACGAGGTTGTTGCCGGGCGTCGCCTGCGTGCGCGACAGCGTGCGCACTGGCCGGCCGCCGGCCGTCACCTCGACTTCCTCGAAGCCCGTCAGCCCGTGCAGCTCGGCTTCGTAGCTCTGCTCGACGCCGATCTTGCCGATGTAGTCGGTGCCCTTGTAGTTGTTCGCATCGCGGCGCGGATCGTAGTTTTCCTGATCGCTGTCGTTCTCGTCGCTCATCGCGTCGATACGATCCTGGTCTCGCTTCGAGATCCGGCCGATGTAGCCGATCACGTGCGCGGCCGTCATGCCGAGCGGGTATTGCCGGAACAGCCGCGCGCGCACGTCGACGCCGGGGAAGCGGAAGCGCTGCGCGGTGAAGCGCGCGACTTCCGCGTCGGTGAGCCGCGTGCGGATCGGCAGGCTCTCGAAGTTCTTCGAGTCTTCCTGCAGCTTCTTGAAGCGGCGGCGGTCGCGGGCGTCGATCGGGATGATCTCGGACAGCTTGTCGATCGTGTTGTCGAGCGTGTCGTTGAGCTTCGACGGCGTGATCTCGAGCGTGTAGGCCGAATAGTTCTTCGCGAGGATCACGCCGTTGCGGTCGGTGATGATCCCGCGGTTCGGCACGATCGGCGCGACCGAGATGCGGTTTTCCTCGGCCTGCAGCGCGTATTTGCCGTGCTGCATCAATTGCAGGTAGAAGAAGCGGCTCGCGAGCAGCCCGAAGCAGACGAACACGAACACGCCCGCCGCCGCGACGCGCAGGCGGAACTTCGAGAGCTGCTGTTGGGTGTCGTTGAATTCGGTCATGCGGTTAGGGGCAATCCGACCCGCGCGCAGGCGGGCGAGGTGCCGCCCCGGAACGCGACGTGCAACGGGCGTGGGGGCGGCGGGTATTCAAGGTCGGTCCGGCTCAGATGGGGCGCGTATCGTCCGGATCGACCGGACGGCGCTGCGGCATCAGCAGCAGGTGGCTCGCGATCGGCCACAGCGCGGCTTCGACGAAGCCGTCGACGAGGTAGCGCCAGCCGGGGAACGCGGCGCCCATCACGAGACGGATCACGAACGGCACGAGCTGCGCGACGACGAGCAGCGGTGTGACGTACAGCACCTGCACGCCGATCGGCATCCACAGCACGCGGCGGTGGATCGTGATCGCGCCGTACGACAGCAGCGTATAGGCGAGCGCGTGCTCGCCGAGCAGCCCCGCGTCGTGCACGTCCATCAGGATGCCGAGCGCGAACGCGACGCCCATCCCGACCTTGCGCGGCTGGTGGATGTTCCAGAACAGCAGCACGAGCGCGACGAAGTCGGGCACGCCGGGCAGGCGGCCCCACGGCATCAGGTTCAGCAGGAACGCGGCGGCGAGGCTGAAGACGATGAAGTACGGATTGACCGGCTGCAGGATGTATTGCGGGCGGTTCATCGCTGGGCTCCTGGTTGCCCGGCGGCGGGCTTCGCGGGCGCGGCGGCCGGCTTGGCCGGCGCGACGGGCGCCGCCGGCGCAGGCTTCGCGGCGGGCTGGGCCGCGGCGGCCGGCTTCGCGTTCGCGTCGGCCTTGTCGGCCTTCTCGCCCTTCGCGGCGGCCTTCGCGCCTTTCTTGCCCTTCGCATTCTTGTCGGCAGCCGGTTCGGGCTCGACCGGGCGCGGCGGGATGTCGTTCTGGTAATGCAGCACGAGCATCTGGCGCGCGCCGCGCACGGCGGCGACCGGCGCGCAGGTCACGCGTGCGAAGGCGGTATCGGCGAGCTTGTCGACGCGCGCGACCTTCGCGACCGGCAGGCCGGGCGGATAGACGCCGTCGAGGCCGCTCGTGACGAGCTCGTCGCCGGCGACGAGGTCCGCGCTCGTCGGCACGAAACGCAGGTCGAGCGAATCGCCCTTCGGCGTGCCGTAGATCACGCTGCGCAGGCCGGTGCGCAGCACCTGCACGGGAATCGCGAGATCGCGGTCGGTGATCAGCGTGACTTCGGCCTGCAGCGGGAACACGCGCGTGACCTGGCCGACCACGCCGTCTTCGCTGACGACCGGCGAGCCGTTCTGGATGCCCTGTTGCGAACCTTGCCCGATCACGATCTTCTGCGTGAACGGATCGCTCGTGTCGTACTGGATCTCGACCGGCGTCGATTGCGTCGCGATGTGCTGGCGCAGCTCGAGCACCGCGCGCAGGTGCGCGTTTTCCTGCGTGAGCACGGCGGCCTGGTTGGCCTGCGTGGACAGCTGCAGGTTGCGTTTGCGGAGATCGTCGTTCTCGTGGCGCAGCGATGCGCCGGTGACGGCGATGTCGGCCGCGCCCATGAACAGGTCGCGCGGCACGAGCGCCGCGCGCTGCAGCGGATAGAGCACGGTGCCGAGCACGCCGCGCACGATTTCGAGCGTGCTGAAGCGCGCGTCCGACACGAGGAGCGCGATGGCGAGGGCAACGAAGAAGATGAGCCGCGCGAGCGCGGGCGGACCTTGCTTGAAGAGGGGCGGCGGACTGTATTCCATGGTCGGCGCCGGGCGCGTGTGATCGGTTAAATGATGCTCAGACGCGCAAACGGCGCGGCGGTTCGTTCTGAACGAGCGATCCGGCCACGCCGCGGGTGCGTCATGTCAAACGGGACTGCTTAGGCGATCACTCGTACGAGAAGATGCTGCCCAGCTTGTCCATGCGCTCGAGCGCCATGCCCGAACCGCGCACGACGCAGGTGAGCGGATCTTCGGCGACGAGCACCGGCAGGCCGGTTTCTTCCGCGAGCAGGCGGTCGAGGTCGCGCAGCAGCGCACCGCCGCCCGTCAGCATCATCCCGCGCTCGGCGATGTCGGCGCCGAGTTCCGGCGGCGTCTGTTCGAGTGCGATCTTCACCGACGACACGATCTGGTTCAGCGGATCGGTCAGCGCTTCGAGGATTTCGTTGCTGGAGATCGTGAAGCTGCGCGGGATGCCTTCCGACAGGTTGCGGCCCTTCACTTCCATTTCCTTGACTTCGGAGCCCGGGAACGCGGAGCCGATTTCCTTCTTGATCGCCTCGGCGGTCTGTTCGCCGATCAGCATCCCGTAGTTGCGGCGGATGTAGTTGACGATCGCCTCGTCGAACTTGTCGCCGCCGACGCGGACCGAACCCTTGTACACGATGCCGCCGAGCGAGATCACGCCGACTTCGGTCGTGCCGCCGCCGATGTCGACGACCATCGAGCCGGTGGCTTCCGACACCGGCAGACCCGCGCCGATCGCGGCCGCCATCGGCTCCTCGATCAGGTAGACCTGCGATGCGCCGGCGCCGTGCGCGGCTTCCTTGATCGCGCGGCGCTCGACCTGGGTCGAGCCGCACGGCACGCAGATGATGATGCGCGGCGACGGCGAGAACATGCGCGATTCGTGAGCGGTCTTGATGAACTGCTTGATCATCTGCTCGGTGACGGTGAAGTCGGCGATCACGCCGTCCTTCATCGGGCGGATCGCCTCGATGTTGCCCGGCACCTTGCCGAGCATCTGCTTGGCTTCCTTGCCGACCGCCTGGATCGTCTTCTTGCCGTTGGGGCCGCCTTCCTGGCGGATCGACACGACGGACGGCTCATCGAGCACGATGCCCTTGCCGCGCATGTAGATCAGGGTGTTTGCGGTGCCGAGGTCGATCGCGAGATCGTTGGAGAAGTAGCTGCGCAAAAAACCGAACATTCAGAATCCTGTTTCGCTCTGGGCCGGCCCTGCATAGCGAGCGCTGAGGGCGGCAGCGGAAAAAATAACAGCCTCGGGAAGCGTGGCGGAAGCGGCCGCCGCGGCGCACGAAGCTGCGAGTGATGTCTACCGGGGATCGCACGATGCACGCACGGCTTGCCGAAGCGGGGCGAAACGGTGCGGGAAAAGGCTGCCGGGTTTGGGTCGAACGCGTAATGATACCTTATAATTTCTCGGTATTTGAATCGAAACGGGCGGTATTTTTGCCGCTTCGGCCCCGATTTTTGAGGGTGGGATCGCACCCTCCAACCCCCCGCCGCAGTGCTGCTTTCGATGCGCTGCGCAGCCTTGTTTTTCCGGTGATCGCATGGCCCTGACCCTGACCGATGTGAAACGCATCGCGCACCTGGCGCGACTCGAAATGGCCGACGCCGACGCCGAGCACATGCTCGGCCAGCTCAATGAATTCTTCGGCCTCGTCGAGCAGATGCAGGCGGTCGATACCGCCGGCATCGCGCCGCTCGCCCACCCGATCGAACAGATCCAGGAAGTCGCGCAGCGCCTGCGCGACGACGCCGTGACGGAAGTCGTCAATCGCGACGACAACCAGCGTCCGGCGCCGGCCGTCCAGGACGGCCTCTATCTCGTGCCGAAGGTGATCGAGTAAGCATTCGATGACAAGCGCGCCGGCCGCCCTGCGCCGCGCGCCACCCAGAATTCCCAGGAAAACCACTCAATGCACGCAAAAAGCCTGACCGAACTGCGCGCCGCGCTCGCCGCCAAGGAATGCTCGGCCGTCGAGCTCGCGCAGCACTACCTGAAACGGATCGACGCCGCACGCGACCTGAACGCGTTCGTCCACGTCGATGCCGATCTGACCCTCGCGCAGGCGAAAGCCGCCGACGCGGAGCTCGCGCGCGGCGCGGGCGGCGCGCTCACCGGCCTGCCGATCGCGCACAAGGACGTCTTCGTCACGCGCGGCTGGCGCTCGACCGCCGGTTCGAAGATGCTCGCGAATTACGAGAGCCCGTTCGACGCGACCGTCGTCGCCCGCCTGCAGGCGGCCGGCATGGTCACGCTCGGCAAGACCAACATGGACGAGTTCGCGATGGGCTCGTCGAACGAGAATTCGGCGTTCGGCGCGGTGAAGAACCCGTGGGACACCAGCGCGGTGCCGGGCGGCAGCTCGGGCGGCAGCTCGGCCGCCGTCGCCGCGCGCCTCGCGCCGGCCGCGACCGGCACCGACACCGGCGGCTCGATCCGCCAGCCCGCGTCGTTCGCGGGCGTGACGGGCATCAAGCCGACCTACGGCCGCGTGTCGCGCTACGGGATGATCGCGTTCGCGTCGTCGCTCGACCAGGGCGGCCCGATGGCGCAGAGCGCGTCCGACTGCGCGCTGCTGCTGAACGCGATGGCCGGCTTCGACGAGCGCGACTCGACGAGCCTCGAGCGCGACGATGAAGACTTCACGCGCCACCTCGGCCAGCCGTGGGCGGCCGGCAACGACGCGGGCAAGCCGCTCGCGGGCCTGCGCATCGGTTTGCCGAACGAGTATTTCGGCGAAGGCCTCGCCGACGACGTGCGTGCGACGATCGACGCGGCGCTGAAGCAGTATGAAGCGCTCGGCGCGACGCTCGTGCCGGTGTCGCTGCCGAAGACGGAACTGTCGATCCCCGTGTACTACGTGATCGCGCCGGCGGAAGCGTCGTCGAACCTGTCGCGTTTCGACGGCGTGCGTTTCGGCCACCGCGCCGCGCAGTACGGCGACCTGCTCGACATGTACAAGAAGTCGCGCGCCGAAGGCTTCGGCCCCGAGGTGAAGCGCCGCATCCTGGTCGGTGCGTACGTGCTGTCGCACGGCTACTACGACGCGTACTACCTGCAGGCGCAGAAGATCCGCCGCATCATCGCGAACGATTTCCAGGAAGCGTTCAAGTCCTGCGACGTGATCATGGGCCCGGCGTCGCCGACGGTCGCATGGGATCTCGGCGCGAAGGGCGACGATCCGGTGCAGATGTATCTCGCGGATATCTACACGCTGTCGGTGAGCCTCGCGGGCCTGCCCGGCATGAGCGTGCCGTGCGGCTTCGGCGCGGGCGCGAACGCGAAGCGCCCGGTCGGCCTGCAGATCATCGGCAACTATTTCAACGAAGCCCGGATGCTGCAGGTCGCCGACGCGTTCCAGCGCGCGACCGACTGGCACAAGCAAGTTCCGGCGGGGGTGTAAGCATATGGCTACTCAATGGGAAGTCGTCATCGGTCTCGAGACGCACGCGCAACTGTCGACCGTCTCGAAGATTTTCTCGGGCGCATCGACGCAGTTCGGCGCCGAGCCGAACACGCAGGCCTGCCCGGTCGACCTGGCGCTGCCGGGCGTGCTGCCGGTACTGAACCGCGGCGCGGTCGAGCGGGCGATCCGCTTCGGCCTCGCGATCGGCTCGACCATCGCACCGCGCAGCATCTTCGCGCGCAAGAATTATTTTTACCCCGATCTGCCGAAGGGCTATCAGATCAGCCAGTACGAGATTCCGGTCGTGCAGGGCGGCCAGATCACGATCCAGGTGCCCGCCAACGAGAAGGCCGGCAAGGCCGCGTACGAGAAGACGGTCAACCTGACCCGCGCGCATCTCGAGGAAGACGCGGGCAAGTCGCTGCATGAAGATTTCGCCGGGATGACGGGGATCGACCTGAACCGCGCGGGCACGCCGCTGCTCGAGATCGTCACCGAGCCGGAAATGCGCAGCGCGGCCGAGGCCGTCGCCTACGCGAAGGCGCTGCACGGCCTCGTCGTGTGGCTCGGCATCTGCGACGGCAACATGCAGGAAGGCTCGTTCCGCTGCGACGCGAACGTGTCGGTGCGCCCGGTCGGCCAGGAGAAGTTCGGTACGCGCGCGGAAATCAAGAACCTGAACTCGTTCCGGTTCCTCGAGGAAGCGATCAACTACGAAGTGCGTCGCCAGATCGAGCTGATCGAGGACGGAGGCGAAGTCGTGCAGGAAACGCGCCTGTACGATCCGGACAAGCGCGAGACGCGCTCGATGCGCAGCAAGGAAGACGCGCACGACTACCGCTACTTCCCCGACCCCGACCTGATGCCGCTCGTGATCGGCCAGGACTGGATCGAGCGTGTGCAGTCGGGCATGCCCGAACTGCCGGCCGCGATGCAGCAGCGCTTCGCCGACGAGTACGGCGTGTCCGCGTACGACGCGGGCGTGCTGACGTCGAGCAAGGCGATGGCCGCGTATTTCGAATCGGTGGTCGCGAAGGCCGGCGCGGCAAACGCGAAGATCGTCGCGAACTGGCTGATGGGCGACGTGTCGTCGCAGCTGAACCGCGACGGCATCGAGATCGACGCGATCCCCGTGTCGGCTGCGCAACTCGCGCTTTTGCTGCAGCGCATCGCCGACGGCACGATCTCGAACAAGATCGCGAAGGAAATCTTCGCGGCGATCTGGGACGAGAAGGCGACCGACGAAGGCGCGGCCGACCGCATCATCGACGCGAAGGGGCTGAAGCAGATCTCCGACACCGGCGCGCTGGAAGCCATCATCGACGAAGTGCTCGCGGCGAACGCGAAGTCGGTCGAGGAATTCCGCGCGGGCAAGGAAAAGGCGTTCAACGCGCTGATCGGCCAGGCGATGAAGGCGACCAAGGGCAAGGCCAATCCGCAGCAGGTCAACGAACTGCTGAAGAAGAAGCTCGGCTGAGCATGACCGCGCGCCTGAACCGCGCTTGACGACGGGCCGCTCCGAACCAGTTCGGGGCGGCCCGTTGCATTTTGGTGGATGCGTTATCGTATGCACCACAGCGTCCAACGGAGGAACGAATGGCGAAACAACCGTCGCTCGACGATTTCCGCGTGCCTTACAGCACGCGCGAGAAGGAAGCCGCCGCATTCAAGCTCGATGCGTTCGACCCGGCCGCGAAGCCGTTTTCGTCCGGCTCGAAGGACGCCGACCGCGAACGGCTGTCGGTCGTGTCGACCGAACTCGACGTCCAGCAGGAGCGCCTGCACACGCAGCAGAAGAAGCGCGTGCTGCTCGTGCTGCAGGGGATGGACACGAGCGGCAAGGATGGCACAGTGCGCGCGGTGTTCCGCGACGTCGATCCGCTCGGCCTGCGCATCGTGCCGTTCAAGGCGCCGACGCCGATCGAGGCCGCGCACGACTTCCTGTGGCGCGTGCATGCGCAGGTGCCGGCCGCGGGCGAGCTCGCGATCTTCAACCGCAGCCACTACGAAGACGTGCTCGTGCCGCGCGTGCTCGATTTGATCGACGGCAAGGAGTGCGAGCGCCGCTACCGGCAGATCCGCGATTTCGAGACGATGCTGTTCGAGAACGGCACGACCATCGTCAAGTGCTTCCTGCACATCTCGAAGGACGAGCAGCGCGCGCGGCTGCAGGCGCGCATCGACGATCCCGCCAAGCACTGGAAGTTCGACATCTCCGATCTCGACGCGCGCAAGCACTGGGATGCCTACCAGTCCGCGTACCGCGACGCGCTTGCCGCGACGTCGGTCGAGCATGCGCCGTGGTACGTGATCCCGGCGAATTCGAAGACGCACCGCAACGTGATGATCGCCGAGCTGCTGCTGCGCACGATGACCGACATGAAGCTGGAATTCCCGCCGCCGAAGCCCGAGCTCGAAGGCGTGAAGATCCGTTAAGCTGCCACCCTGTAAAAATATCGAACTGAACGGAACCCGACATGATGCGAGTGATTACCGCCAACCTGAACGGCATCCGCTCCGCCGCGAAGAAGGGCTTCTTCGACTGGCTCGGCGAACAGAACGCCGATTGCGTGTGCGTGCAGGAAATCAAGGTATCGGCCGACGACCTGCCGGCCGAATTCGTCGAGCCGCACGGCTTCAAGAGCTATTTCCACCACGCCGAGAAGAAGGGCTACAGCGGCGCGGGCGTGTACAGCCGCCACGAGCCCGATGACGTGATCATCGGCTTCGGCAGCAGCGAATTCGATGCCGAAGGCCGCTACGTCGAGGCGCGCTACGGCAAGCTGTCGGTCGTGTCGGTGTACGTGCCGTCCGGCTCGAGCGGCGAAGAGCGCCAGCAGGCGAAGTACCGCTTCATGGACGAATTCATGCCGCACCTCGCCGCGCTGAAGAAGAAGCGCGAGGTGATCCTGTGCGGCGACGTGAACATCGTCCACAAGGAAATCGACATCAAGAACTGGAAGAGCAACCAGAAGAACTCGGGCTGCCTGCCGGAAGAGCGCGAGTGGCTCACGAAGCTGTTCGACGACGTCGGCTACGTCGACGTGTTCCGCACGCTCGACCCGCGCGCCGAGCAGTACACGTGGTGGAGCAACCGCGGCCAGGCGTATGCGAAGAACGTCGGGTGGCGGATCGATTACCAGATCGCGACGCCGGGCGTGGCCGGTACCGCGAAAAGCACGTCGATCTTCAAGGACATCAAGTTCAGCGACCATGCGCCGCTGACGATCGACTACGACTACAAGAAGTGATTGCTGGCGCTGCGCCACGCGCGTAGCTGCCGAACGCAAAACGGGCCGCATGTCGAACATGCGGCCCGTTTCGCTTGAAGCGGCGCTTACTGCTTGATCGACGCCATGTCGATCACGAACCGGTACTTCACGTCGCTCTTCAGCATCCGCTCGTAAGCGGCGTTGATCTGCTGCATCGGAATCGTTTCGATGTCCGACGTGATGCCGTGCTCCGCGCAGAAGTCGAGCATTTCCTGCGTTTCCGCGATCCCGCCGATCAGCGAGCCCGCGAGGCGGCGGCGCTTGAAGATCAGGTTGAACACCTGCGGCGACGGGTGATCGTGCTCCGGCGCGCCGACGAGCGTCATCGTGCCGTCGCGCTTCAGCAGGTTCAGGAACGGGTTCAGGTCGTGCTGCGCGGCGACCGTGTTCAGGATGAAGTCGAAGCTGTTCAGGTGCGCGTTCATCTGCGCTTCGTCCTTCGAGATCACCACTTCGTGCGCGCCGAGCCGCTTGCCGTCCTCGACTTTCGACGGCGACGTCGTGAACAGCACGACGTGCGCGCCCATCGCGCGCGCCAGCTTCACGCCCATGTGGCCGAGGCCGCCGAGACCGACGATGCCGACCTTCTTGCCGGGGCCGACGTTCCACTGCCGCAGCGGCGAGTAGGTCGTGATCCCCGCGCACAGGAGCGGCGCGGCACCGGCCGGGTCGAGCGTCTCGGGCACGCGCAGCACGAACGCCTCGTCGACGACGAGCTGCGTCGAATAGCCGCCGAACGTGATGTCGCCCGTCACGCGATCCTGGCCGTTGTAGGTGCCGACGAAGCCGTTCTCGCAGTATTGCTCGAGGCCGTCGGCGCAGCTCGGGCAGGTGCGGCACGAATCGACGAGGCAGCCGACGCCGACCAGCTCGCCGACCTTGAAGCGCGACACCTGCGGGCCGGTCGCGGTCACGCGGCCGACGATTTCATGGCCCGGCACGACGGGGTAGATCGTGTTGCGCCATTCGTTGCGCGCCTGGTGAAGATCCGAGTGGCAGACGCCGCAGTAGAGGACGTCGATCTGGACGTCGAGGTCGCGCAACGCGCGACGCTGGAATTCGAACGGGGCGAGCGGCGACTGCGAATCGGTCGCCGCGTAGGCATAGGTCGTGCTCATGCAAAGGCTCCTTGTCCGGAAACATCCGGCGAAACAGACTGCCGCCGCACCATGTGGCGATGCGGCGAGACAGGTGCCTATCGTAAGGAGCGCACCACCGCGGCGAAATACATGAAGGTCTGGAAGATTTGCCTATTCCTCTCGAATTGCACGCGAACGCCGGTCAAAACACGTTCAAGGTGCTAAATTGCGAGCCAGATTCTCTTGCCGGACAGGACCACGCAGATGAGCTTCCAGCCCCTTTTTGCTGACTCGGGCGACCGCGTGCAGCGCCGCATGATCGAGCTGCACACGCGCCTCGCGCCGAACGAGGGCGACACGCTCGCGGCGCTCGACGGCGTGCGATTCTTCCGCGTGAGCCGTCCCTCGCCGCGCATGCCCGTGCTGTACGAGCCGAGCATCATCGTCGTGTGCCAGGGCCGCAAGCTCGGCTATCTCGGCGACCGCTCGTTCGTGTACGACGCGCAGCAGTACCTGGTGCTGTCGGTGCCGCTGCCGTTCGAGTGCGAGACGTTCGCGAGCATCGACGAGCCGTTTCTCGCGATCTCGATCCGCGTCGATCTCGCGGTGATCGCCGAGCTCGCGATCCTGCTCGACGAGACGCTCGGCGCGGCCATCAGCGAGCCGCTCGGCGTCTATTCGACGCCGCTCGATGCGCCGCTGGCCGACGCGGTCGTGCGGCTGCTCGAAGTGCTCGCGTCGCCGCACGACACGCGCGTGCTGGGGCCGGCGATCATGCGCGAGATCGCGTATCGCGTGCTGACCGGCGAGCAGGGCGACGCGATGCGCGCGGCGCTCGTGCAGCAGCATCATTTCGGCCGCATCGCGAAGGCGTTGCGGCGCATCCATGCGGAGCTGAAGGCCGATCTCGACGTCGAGACGCTCGCCCGCGAAGCCGGGATGAGCCTCGCGGTATTTCACGCGCAGTTCAAGCACGTGACGGCGACGTCGCCGATGCAGTACGTGAAGGCCGCGCGGCTGCACCAGGCGCGGCTGATGATGGTGCGCGACGGGCTGGGTGCCGGCGCGGCGGCCGCGCGGGTCGGCTATGCGAGCGCGTCGCAGTTCAGCCGCGAGTTCAAGCGGTTGTTCGGCCGCAGCCCCGGAGACGATGTGCGCTGGATGCGTGACAGCGCGGTGCGGCCGGCGATGGCCGACGCGGACGCATAGCGTGCGAGGTCACGCGGCGGCGCTCAGCGCCGCGCGACCTTGCGCCGCTGCGCGCTGATGCCCGCATAGTCGGGCAGCGATTCGACCCGCTTGCCGGTCGCCTTCGCATACAGCGGCATCAGGTCGGACAGCCGGTTCAACAGGTCCTGGCGCCGCGCGGTGCTGTACGGGTGCGTGTAGATGAAGCCCGTTGCCTTGTTCGCGCGCGTCGCGACGGCGAGCTTGTCCCACAGCGTGATCGCGGCGCGCGGATCGAAGCCCGCGCGTGCGGCGATATCGCCGCCGATCACGTCGGCTTCGGTCTCGTCGGTCGGTTCGTAGTGAAGCGACTGCAGGCGCTCGCCGAGATTCAGCGCCTGCGGCAGCGGATCGCCGACGCCGAACAGCGGCGGCAGCGCGGCCGCACGCAGCGACGTCTGCGACGTTGCGCTGAAGTTGCTGCGCGCGTGTTCGCGCAGCGCGTGCGCGATGCCGTGCGCGAGCAGGACGCCGAGCTCGTCGTCGTTCAGGCGCACACGGTCGAGCATGCCGCCGTACACGAGCACCTTGCCGCCCGGCAGGCAGGTCAGGCGGATGTCGCGCGAGCGGATCGCGTTGACGTCCCACGTCCAGTTCTTCACGCGATCGTTCCACTTCACCGAATACGGCGCGAGCTTCGCGACGATCGCGCGCAGGCGCTTCACGCGCGGCTGGTTCGCGGGCAGCAACCGGTTGCTGTCGGCGGCGGCCTGCACGATCTGCGCGTATTCGTTCGCGGTGAGCTGCTCGAGCAGCGGCGACGGGATCAGCGTGCGGAACGCGATCGCGTTGCCGTAGCGGACCTGCTGCTGCTGTTGCTGCTGCGTCTGCGCATACGCCTTCGCCGGCGCGGCGGCGCCGGTCGGCTGCGCGGCTTCGGCGGCCGGCGGCGCGGCGGGGGCGGCGGAAGTCGCAGGCGCGGGCGGCGTGGCGGGTGCGGCAGCCGGCGCGGAGCCCGTTGCGGTCGCGGCGGTGTCGGACGCGTGCGCGAACGTCGCGACGAGTGCCGCGGCGCCGATGCTCAGCGAGGCCGCCGCGTGCGCGACGCGGTGCAGACGGTCACTGCGCACGGCTGGCCTCGCCGTTACGGGCGGCACCGTTCCACGGCGCGATCTTGAACAGCAGCAGCATGCCGGGAATCGCGAGCGCGGTACACACGATGAAATAGTCGTACCAGCCGATCTTCGCGACGACGAAGCCGCTCGCGGCCGATGCCAGCGTGCGCGGCACCGACGCGAGGCTCGTGAACAGCGCGAACTGCGTGGCCGTGTAGCGCGGGTCGGTCGTGCTTGCGATATACGCGACGAACGCGGCCATCGTCAGGCCGGTCGTGAAGGTTTCGAAGCCGTAGACGATCGCGAGCGCGACGGTCATCGGGCTCAGCTTCGGCGTGATCTCGACACCGAACACCGACATGAACGACGCGAGCGCGTGGCTGGCTGCGACCGTGAAATCGTAGAGCGCTGCGAGCACCGGCGAACCGGGGCCGAGCTGCGCGAGCCACGCGAAGCCGAGCGTCGACACCATCTGCAGTGCGCCGAAGATCCACAGCCCGCGGCCGATGCCGATCTTCACGAGCCAGATGCCGCCGATGATGCCGCCGGCGACGCTCGCGACGAGCGCGGTGGTTTTCGCGACGATGCCGATCTCGGTGCGCGAGAAGCCGATGTCGAGGAAGAACGACGTCGACAGCGTGGTGGCCATCGTGTCGCCGATCTTGAACAGGAAGATGAACGCGATGACGAGCAGCGCGCCGGCCCAGCCGTCGCGCTGGATGAATTCGCGGAACGGCAGCACGATCGCGTCGCGCAGGTTGCGCGGCGGCGTGCCGACCACTTCGGGCTCGCGCACGACGAGCGTCATCAGGATGCCCGGCAGCATGAACGCGCCGGTGAGCGCGAACACGGCGTCCCACGGCAGGTGGTCGGACAGGATCAGTGCGAGCGAACCGGGGATCAGCGCGGCGAGCTTGTACGCATTCACGTGCACCGCGTTGCCGAGGCCCTGCTCGGTATCGCGCAGCAGCTCGCGGCGGTACGCGTCGATCACGATGTCGGCGCTCGCGCCGAAGAACGCGACGAGCGTCGTGAGCGCGGCCACCGTCCAGATCGAGTCGCGCGGCGACACGAAGCCGAGCGCGGCGATCGCGCCTGCGACCAGCACCTGCGTGAGCAGCAGCCAGCCGCGCCGGCGGCCCGGCCGCCAGCCGGGCAGGCGCGGGACGTAGCGGTCCATCAGCGGCGCCCACAGGAACTTCCACGTATACGGGAACTGGATCAGCGCGAACAGGCCGATTTCCTTCAGGTTCACGCCCTCGGAGCGCAGCCATGCCTGCACGAGGTAGACGAGCGTGAAGAGCGGCAGGCCCGACGTGAAGCCGAGGAACACGCAGATCAGCATGTGCGTGTTCAGATAGGCTCGCCAGCCGGGGTGCTCCTCGTGAGCAGTGAGTGCGGGCGCCTCGTGTGGCGTTTTCGACATGGGCTGGAACTGGGTAGCGTTGACTGATTGCGGCGGCAGCGCAGGCGGCGCGGGTAGCACAGGAGCGCGGCCGCACGTGCGTGCGGACCGTCGGCGTCCGTCAACGGCCCCCCGGCTCAGCTGCGCTTGACGCGATAGACAGCAAGACTACCACGCCAGTTCGCTCCCCATCGAATCGGCTGGCCTTCGTGCAGCACGACGCGGTCGAGGATCGTCACGCCGACTTCGGGCGCGAGCGCCTCGAAATCCTCGATCGTCAGCACCCGGACGTTCGGCGTGTTGTGCCACTGATAAGGCAGCGACTTCGACACCGGCATCCGGCCGTTGAGCACCGACAGCCGGTGCGGCCAGTAACCGAAATTCGGGAACGACACGATGCATTCGCGCCCGACCCGCGCGGTTTCGCGCAGGATCGCGGCCGTCTGGTGAATCGTCTGCAAAGTCTGCGACAGGATCGCGATGTCGAAGCTGTGGTCCTCGAACAGACGCAGGCCGTCTTCCAGGTTCTGCTGGATCACGTTGATGCCGTTCTTCGCGCTCGCGAGCACGCCCGCGTCGTTCAGCTCGATTCCGTAGCCGGTCACATCCAGTTCTTCCATCAGCAGCGCGAGCAGCGAGCCGTCGCCGCAGCCGAGGTCGAGCACCGTCGAGCGCGGTTCGACCCAGCGCGCAATCGTGCGGAAGTCCGCGCGTGCGGACAGGGAATTCAGCGCTTGCTGGTTCATGCGCTCACCTCGTTGGCGATTCGTTCGTAATACGCGCGGAGCAGGTTGTGATAGCGCGCGTCGTCGAGCAGGAATGCGTCGTGACCGTGCGGTGCGTCGATTTCCGCGTAGCTGACCGTGCGCTTGTTGTCGAGCAGCGCCTTCACGATTTCGCGCGAGCGTGCGGGCGCGAAGCGCCAGTCGGTCGAGAAGCTTGCGATCAGGTACTTCGCCTGCGTGTGCGCGAGCGCGGCCGTCAGGTTGCCGTCGAACGCCTTCGCCGGATCGAAGTAGTCGAGCGCGCGCGTGATCAGCAGGTACGTGTTCGCGTCGAAGTAGTCGGCGAACTTGTCGCCCTGGTAGCGCAGGTACGACTCGACCTCGAACTCGACGTCAAAGCTGAAGTTGTACGCGTCGAGCGCGCCGTCGGCGCGCCGCAGCGCACGGCCGAATTTCTCGGCCATGTCGTCGTCGGACAGGTACGTGATGTGACCGATCATCCGCGCGACACGCAGGCCGCGCTTCGGCTTCACGCCGTGCGCGTAGTAGTCGCCGCCGTGGAAGTCGGGATCGGACAGGATCGCCGAGCGCGCGACCTCGTTGAACGCGATGTTCTGCGCGGACAGCTTCGGCGTCGACGCGATGTCGATGCAGTGCGCGACGCGCTCCGGATACATCAGGCTCCACGCGAGCGCCTGCATGCCGCCGAGGCTGCCGCCCATCACCGCGGCGAAGCGCTCGATGCCGAACGCGTCGGCCACGCGCGCCTGCGCATGCACCCAGTCCTCGACGGTCACCACCGGAAAGCTTGCGCCGTACGGCTTGCCGGTCGACGGATCGATGCTCATCGGGCCGGTCGAGCCGAAACACGAGCCGAGGTTGTTCACGCCGATCACGAAGAAGCGGTTGGTGTCGAGCGGCTTGCCCGGGCCGACCATGTTGTCCCACCAGCCGGTGCTGCGCGGATCGTCCGCGTAGACGCCGGCGACGTGGTGCGACGCGTTGAGCGCGTGGCAGACGAGCACCGCGTTCGAGCGCGCGGCGTTGAGTTCGCCGTACGTCTCGACGACGAGCTGATAGTTGCCGAGCACGCTGCCGCTTTGCAAGCGCAGCGGTTCGGCGAAGTGCATGGTCTGTGGAGCGACGATGCCGATCGATTCCATTCGTTCCGCCTTATGACTGGGCAGCTAAATGGTGTCGGCGAAGCGCGGAGTCGGAGATGCGCGGCTGACGACCTCTTTAGCCGCATTTGTAGTGAACCGCCGGGACACGGACAACTTCTACGCCCCGGCCGGTTCGCGCGCCCGCAATCGAGTCAGCAAATCGGCGCGCTTCCGACCTGCCACCCGAGGGGCGGCAAGTCGGCAAAGTATAGCGGAAATTGCGGGACGCGGATTCCGGCGGGCATGGCGTGGCGTGCCGCCAGCGTCGCATCACTGCAGGATCAGCCGCAGGTGCGCATCGGCCTGCTCGCTCGGCGGCTTCTGGAATCCGCCCTTCGCGAAGCGGTGCCAGCGGCCGATCACGTAGCTGACGAGCAGGCTCGCGCGGGCGGCGGGATCGTAGTCGGCCGGCAGCACGAACGGCGTCGCGCCGTCCTGCGGCGCATTCGCCTCGGTGCGCGCGACGCGCAGGCATTGCTTGACGGTCGACTCGATGCGGTCGAGCAACTGGTTCACGCGCTCGGTCAGCCGCTCGTCCTCGCCGACCAGCGCCTCGCCGGTCAGCACGCGCGTCATCCCCGGGTTCTTCGCGGCGAAATTGAGCATCGTCAGCGCGATCGTGCGCGCCTGCAGCACGCCGTTCGGCTCTTTCGCGACGATCTGGTTGACGAGCCCGAACAGCGCCTGCTCGATGAACTCGATCAGCCCTTCGTACATCTTCGCCTTGCTGGTGAAGTGCCGGTACAGCGCGGCTTCCGAAACCTCGAGCCGGGCCGCGAGCGCGGCCGTCGTGATTTTCTCGGGTTTCGGTGCCTCGAGCATCGCCGCGAGCGTCTGCAGGATCATGACGCGGCGCTCACCCGGCTTTGGGCGCGGGCGGGAGGGTGTGGCCTGGCTTTCCGTTACGGCTTGGTCCTGCGGGTAAGTCGGCTGCATTTTTGTCGCCCCGATCGTGTGCCCAGTCGCAGCGATTTTAACGAACGAATGCGCTGGTCGACATAGTGAGGACGCCCGGTAACCGGCAGATGGCCCGGCAGGTGGCCGGTGATCCATACCGTGCCGATGCCGAGACGCTTGTAGCGCTTCAGGTGGCCGCGCGTATCCTCGACGAGGATCGCGTCGGCGGGCCGCGCATGCGCGGCCCGCAGCGTCCGGCGCAGCATCGTGTGATCGGGCTTCGCGCGCCACGCACGGCGGTCGCGCATGTGCTCGATCGCGATCACGCGCTCGAACAGCCGCTCGATGCGCAGCTCGCGCAGCACCGCGCGCGCGTAATTCTCCGGCGCGTTGGTCAGGATCAGCTTGCGGCCCGGCAGCGCGGCGACGATGCGCGCGAGGCCGCGCTCCGCGCGCACCATCGCGGGCAGGTCGGAAAACGTGTGGACCACGCGCAGGAAGTCGTGCGGGTCGATCGGATGGTGGCGCGTGAGGCCGAGGAGCGCGGCGCCGTAGCGCTCGGTGTAGCCGATGCGCAGGCGGTCGGCTTCGGCACGCTCGACCTGCAGCGTGTCGATGATGTATTGCGTCATCGCACGGTTGATCTCGGGAAAGATCGCATGCGACGCGTGGTGCAGCGTGTTGTCGAGATCGAACAGCCAGACGGGCGCGCCGGCGCGCGGCCGGCTGCGGGAAATGCGCCGGCGTCGCAGTGACGCCGGCAGATCGGGAGAGGAGGGAGGGCGGTGCGCGCTCAATGCGAGCGGATCATCGTGCCGAACGGCTGCTCGGTCAGGATTTCCAGCAGCACCGAGTGCTCGATGCGGCCGTCGACGATGTGCACCGACTTCACGCCGCTCTTCGCCGCGTCGAGCGCCGACGCGATCTTCGGCAGCATGCCGCCCGAGATCGTGCCGTCCTCGAACAGCGCATCGATCTCGCGCGCGGACAGGTCGGTCAGCAGGTTGCCGTCCTTGTCCATCACGCCGGGGATGTTGGTCATCATCAGCAGCTTCTCGGCGTTCAGCACCGTGGCGAGCTTGCCCGCGACCAGATCCGCGTTGATGTTGTACGAGAGGCCGTCCTCGCCGAAGCCGATCGGCGAGATCACCGGGATGAATGCGTCGTCCTGCAGCGCCTTCACGACCGCCGGGTTGATCGCCTCGACTTCGCCGACCTGGCCGATGTCGATGTACTGGCCCGGGTTGTCGCGATCCGGCATCAGCAGCTTGCGTGCGTGGATCAGGCCGCCGTCCTTGCCCGTCAGGCCCACCGCGTGGCCGCCGAAGTGGTTGATCAGCATCACGATGTCCTGCTGCACTTCGCCGCCCAGCACCCACTCGACGACTTCCATCGTCTCTTCGTCGGTGACGCGCATGCCCTGGATGAAGGTGCCGGCCTTGCCGATCTTCTTCAGCGCGTGATCGATCTGCGGACCGCCGCCGTGGACGATCACCGGGTTGATGCCGACCAGTTTCAGCAGGATCACGTCGCGCGCGAAGCCTTGCTTGAGCCGCTCTTCCGTCATCGCGTTGCCGCCGTATTTGATGACCACGGTCTTGCCGTGGTAACGGCGGATGTACGGCAGCGCCTCGGCGAGGATTTCTGCTTTCAGCGTGGGGGCGATCTGCGAGAGGTCGATGGGCTCGGACATGGCGGCGGCTCTGGCTGGGAACGGTTGAAACACGGCGAATTGTACAGGAGTGGCGCAGCGCAGCATCGGGTTTTTGGGCGGCCCGGAACACCGGCGGCACGAACCCGGCACCGCGCGCGGCGGCCCGCCGGCTATGGCGCGGCGCGATTCCGGCGGCGGCGCGCGGGTGTCGCCGGCGGGTCGGCGCGCGTGCGTTTGCGATGGACCTCGGCCGGGCGGCCGGCGTGCAAAATCCGTTCGCCGCGCTATGCTTGTCGCGTGGGGCGACTTCCCGCCCGTTTCCGCGATTGCGCCATGACCGATCCCGCCGCCGACGCCCGTTCCGCCCCGCGCCGCGCGCGCTGCCCGCACTGCGGGCGCGGCTTCGACTGCGGCGCGCAGACGCAGCCGTTCGACTGCTGGTGCGCGTCGATGCCGGCGCTGCCCGGCGGCGCCCAGCCGGCGGCCGGCGTTCGCTGCCGCTGCCCCGAGTGCCTCGCCGACGAGATCGCGCAGCGGATGGCCGGCGCGACGGGCTGACTGCATTGGCTCAGCGCGCCGATCCGGCCCCGCTATAGGCGCCGCCCGCTAAACGGGTAAACTGCTCGGATGCAACGAATTACCACCACCGGGCGCGTCAACCTCAGTCACTTGTTCTGGCTTCGCAATCTCGCGATCATCGGCCAGCTCGTGACGATCGGCGTCGTGCAGACCTATTTCGGCGTGCATCTGCCGCTGCCGGCGATGCTGATGGTCATCGCGCTCGAAATCGTTTTCAACGCGCTGACCTGGGTGCGCGTGCTGCGCGCGCGGCCCGAGACCAATTTCGAGCTGCTCGGCCAGCTGTGGGTCGACCTCGGCGCGCTGTCGGCGCTGCTGTTCCTGTCGGGCGGCACGACCAACCCGTTCGTGTCGCTGTACCTGCCGTCGCTCGCGATCGCGGCGGCCGTGCTGCCGTGGCACCTGATGATCTGGCTCGCGGCGTTCGCGGTCGCGTGCTACGCGGCGCTCGGCTTCGATTCGGTGCCGCTCAACATGGACAATCCGGCGAACCTGTTCGACTACTACCGTACCGGCATGTGGGCGAACTTCATGGTGAGCGTCGGACTGATCGCGTGGTTCGTCGCGCGCATGTCGAATGCACTGCGCCAGCGCGATTCGGCGCTCGGCGAGGCGCAGCAGCATCTGCTGCGCGACGAGCGCGCCGTCGCGCTCGGCGTGCAGGCCGCCACCGTCGCGCACGAGATGGGCACGCCGCTGTCGACGATCGCGATGCTCGCCGAAGAGCTGCGCGACGCGGCGCGCGCCGATCCGGGGCTCGCGCGCTACGAGGCCGATCTGAAGGTGCTCGAAGAGCAGATGACGCTCTGCACGTCGGCGCTCGCGCGCCTGCGCAGCCGCGCGAGCGCGCCGGCGAGCCGCCAGCCGGTGGACGACTGGCTCGACACGTTCGTCGAGCACTGGCGCCTGCGGCATCCGCACGTGCAGTTCGAGCTGCTCGGCGCGCGTCCGGCCGGTGTCGCGCTCGACGATACGGTCGCGGCCGGTCAGATCCTGACGATCCTGCTCGACAACGCCGCGCGCGCGAGCCCGCAGCGCGTGACGCTGGCCGCGAAGGTCGCGCATGGCGGCACGGCCGACGAGATCGAATTCGAGGTATGCGACGACGGGCCCGGCATTCCGGCCTCGCTGCGCGAATCGCTCGGCGCGATGCCGGTCGACAGCACGCAGGGCGGGCACGGCGTCGGCCTGTATCTCGCGTTCAGTGCGGCCGCGCGGCTCGGCGGCGAGATCGAACTGTCCGATGTCGTGCCGCGTGCGGCGGGCGGCAACGGGCGGGCCGGCGGTGCGGCGAATGGCCACGCCGCTGCCGTATCGGGACCGCGCGCGGGCCAGCGCACGGGTGAACGTGCGGCCGACCGGCCGGCCGGCTCGCCGGACAGCCGCCCGGCCGCTGCGACCGCCGCGCGCGGCACGCGCGGCACGCGGGCCGTGCTGCGCCTGCCGGTCGTGCGCGTCGCGGCGCCGGCCGCCTCAACCAACACGTAGACGGAGAAACCACATGAGCGAGAACAATTTCCTGGTGATCGACGACAACGAGGTGTTCGCGGGCACGCTCGCGCGCGGCCTCGAGCGCCGCGGTTACGCGGTCCAGCAGGCGCACGACAAGGAGGCGGCGCTGCGGCTCGCCGCCGGCGGCAAGTTCCAGTTCATCACCGTCGACCTGCATCTCGGCGAGGATTCGGGGCTGAGCCTGATCGCGCCGCTGTGCGACCTGCAGCCCGACGCGCGGATCCTGGTGCTGACCGGCTACGCGAGCATCGCGACGGCCGTGCAGGCCGTGAAGGAAGGCGCCGACAACTATCTCGCGAAGCCCGCGAACGTCGAGTCGATCCTGGCCGCGCTGCAGACCAACGCGACCGAAGTGCAGGCCGACGAGGCGCTCGAGAACCCGGTCGTGCTGTCGGTCGACCGGCTCGAATGGGAGCACATCCAGCGCGTGCTGGCCGAGAACAACAACAACATCTCGGCGACCGCGCGCGCGTTGAACATGCACCGCCGCACGCTGCAGCGCAAGCTCGCGAAGAAGCCGGTGCGGCAGTAAGCGGCGCACCAGCGAAAACGGGCGGCCCCCGCTGAAGGGGCCGCCCGTCTCGCATCCCGCGCCGTGCGCGTTACAGCACGTAGCGCGACAGGTCTTCGTCCTGCGACACTTCGCCGAGTGCGCGGTCGACATACTTCGCGTCGATCGTCACGCGCTCGCCGGCGTGGTTGCCGGCCGAGAACGACACTTCCTCGAGCAGCTTCTCGATCACCGTGTACAGCCGGCGCGCGCCGATGTTCTCGGTCTTCTCGTTGACCGCGAACGCGATCTCCGCAAGCCGGCGGATGCCGTCGTCGGCGAATTCGAGCTGCACGTCTTCGGTCGCGAGCAGCGCCTGGTACTGCTTGACGAGGCTCGCGTCGGTCGCGACGAGGATCGCTTCGAAATCGTTCACCGACAGCGAGTCGAGCTCGACGCGGATCGGGAAGCGGCCCTGCAGTTCGGGAATCAGGTCGCTCGGCTTCGCGAGGTGGAACGCGCCGCTCGCGATGAACAGGATGTGATCGGTCTTCACCATCCCGTACTTCGTGTTGACCGTCGTGCCTTCGACGAGCGGCAGCAGGTCGCGCTGCACGCCCTGGCGCGACACTTCGCCGCCGCTGCCTTCGTTGTTGCGCGACGTGATCTTGTCGATCTCGTCGAGGAACACGATGCCGTTCTGCTCGACGTTCTGCACGGCCTTCGTCTTCACTTCCTCTTCGTTCAGCATCTTCGCCGCTTCCTCGTCGGTCAGCAGCTTCAGCGCTTCCTTGATCTTCACCTTGCGGCGCTGCTTCTTGCCGCTGCCGAGGTTCGAGAACATCGAGCGGATCTGCTCGGTCATCTCTTCCATCCCCGGCGGCGCCATGATGTCCATGCCGGCCGACGGCTGCTCGAGGTCGAGCTCGACTTCCTTGTCGTCGAGCTGGCCTTCGCGCAGGCGCTTGCGGAAGGTCTGGCGCGTCGCGTTGTTGTCGTCGTTCGCGTGCTCGGCATTGCCGCCGAAGCCCACCGCGCGCGGCTGCGGCAGCAGGATGTCGAGGATGCGGTCTTCCGCCTGGTCGGTTGCCTTGCTGCGCACCTTGCGCATCTCGGTTTCGCGAGTCTGCTTGACCGAGATCTCGATCAGGTCGCGCACGATGCTGTCGACGTCGCGGCCAACGTAGCCGACTTCGGTGAACTTGGTCGCCTCGATCTTGATGAACGGCGCATCGGCGAGCTTCGCGAGGCGGCGCGCGATTTCGGTCTTGCCGACGCCCGTCGGCCCGATCATCAGGATGTTCTTCGGCGTGATTTCCTGGCGCAGCGGGTCGGCGACCTGCTGGCGGCGCCAGCGGTTGCGCAGCGCGACGGCGACGGCCTTCTTCGCCTTCGCCTGGCCGATGATGTGCTTGTCGAGTTCCGAGACGATCTCGGCAGGGGTCATGGTGCTCATGGGGTGTCCTTACTCGATCGTTTCGATGATGCGGTTGTGGTTCGTGTAGATGCACATGTCACCGGCGATCCCGAGCGACTTCTCGACGATCTCGCGCGGCGACAGCTCGGTGTTCTCGACGAGCGCGCGGGCCGCGGCCTGCGCGTACGCGCCGCCGGAGCCGATCGCGCAGATGCCGCCTTCGGGGTCGAGCACGTCGCCGTTGCCGGTGATCACGAGCGTGGTGGTGGCATCGGCCGTGATCAGCATCGCCTCGAGGCGGCGCAGCATCCGGTCGGTGCGCCAGTCCTTCGCGAGCTCGACGGCCGCACGGGTCAGGTTGCCCTGGTGCTTCTCGAGCTTCGCCTCGAAGCGGTCGAGCAGCGAGAACGCATCGGCGGTGCCGCCCGCGAATCCGACCAGAACCTGGTTGTTGTAGATCCGCCGCACTTTCCGCGCGCCACCCTTCATGACGATGTTGCCGAGGGTTACCTGGCCGTCGCCGCCGAGCGCGACCTTGTCGCCGCGCCGGACCGAAACGATGGTCGTGCCGTGAAATTGCTCCATCTGCGTTCCTTGAGAAAAACGGGGAAGAGTCGGGCGGCGCGAGGCGCCGCCGCGTGAATCCGCAGTGCGCCGGGGAGCGGCCCGGCGCGCGTCCGTTTCATTTTAGGGCGGGCGCGGGGATATCAAGAGGCGGGAGGCAAATCGGAAAACCGGCCAACCGGGAGCCGGTGCCGGAAAAACAAAAAGCGCGCGGCAGGCCGCGCGCTTTCGGGAAGCAGCGTGTCTGAGCGGAACGCCGCTCGATCAGTCGCCGAACAGCTTCTGGCGCAACTCGCGGCGCTCCTGCGCCTCGAGCGACAGCGTGGCGGTCGGACGGGCGAGCAGCCGCGGAATGCCGATCGGCTCGCCGGTTTCCTCGCACCAGCCGTAATCGCCGGAATCGATGCGGGCGAGCGACTGCTGAACCTTCTTGAGGAGCTTGCGTTCGCGATCGCGCGTACGCAGTTCGAGCGCGTGCTCTTCCTCGATCGTCGCGCGATCGGCGGGATCGGGCACGATCACCGTCTCGCGCAGGTTCTCGGTCGTCTGGCCTGCATTCTTGAGGATGTCCGCCTGCAACTGTTCGAGCCGATTTTTGAAGAAGGCGAGCTGATCCTCATTCATGTAATCCTTGTCGCTCATCTTCAGGATTTCGGCTTCGGTCAAGAGTTTCTTCGTCATCTGCTTGCTTCTTCAATGTGCGGCAAATCGAGAGATATTGCCTGCACTTTGGGATTACCCGCAACCGCGTTTGCATTCATTTGCGATTTGCCGCCGCGGGGCCGAAAGCCTCTGGAAAACCGGTTCTCAAATACCAGGATAGGCCTGGCGCGGAGTTGCGCGCGCTGCGAACCGGTGTGCTGCGCGGCACATCGCATCGGCCGCGGCCGGGAGGCGGATTGGCGATCCGGCGCGGTTGCGATGCCCGGAAAACTGGTTCAGCAAGAACCGGGCCTGTTTGTTGCCGTACTCCAGCGGGCACGTATTGTAACTGAATCGCAAGCGGGCGCCGTATCGGGTCGATCCCCGTCGGTTGCGCCAATATCTAGAAAATATAACGCGCAAATCGCGAAAAAGCGATGACGGCGAAACCCTGCCCGAAAACGGCGCCGCGCGGGCGCCTCGGCCGCCGGGAAAGGCGGCCGGGCGACGCGGTGCGCGGCCGGTGCCCGCGCGCGTCAGGCGAGGCAGGCGTCGAGGCCGTCGGTGATCAGGTCCTGCGGCAGGTCGACGCCGATGAACACCATCTTGTTGGTCTTCTTCTCGACCGGCAGCCACTTCGCGGCGAGGTCGCTGCCCATCATCTGGTGCACGCCCTGGAACACGACCTTGCGGTCGACGCCCTTCATGTACAGCACGCCCTTGTAGCGCAGCATCCGCTCGCCGTAGATCTGCAGGATGCCGCCGAGGAAGTCTTCCAGCTTGTTCGGGTCGAACGGGCGGTCGTTGCGGTACACGAACGACTTGATCTTGTCGTCGTGGTGCGCGTGGTGGTGATTGTGGTGGTGGCCGTGGTCGTGATCGTGCGCGCATTGGCCGTGATCGTGGTCGCAACCGGCGTGATCATGGTCGTGATCGTGATCATGGTGGTCGTGCGCGTGGTCGTCTTCGGCGAGGAAGTCGGGGTCGATCTCGAGCTTCGCGTTCAGGTTGAAGCCGCGCAGGTCGAAGATTTCCTTGATGTCGGCTTCACCGAAGTTCACGACCTTGATCGCGGCCTTCGGGTTCATGTGCATCAGGCGGTGCTTGAGGCCGGCGACGGTCTGGTCGTCGACGAGGTCCGACTTCGTGATGAACAGGCGGTCGGCGAAACCGACCTGGCGCTGCACGACTTCGTGTTCGTCGAGCTGCGCATTCGCGTGCTTCGCGTCGACCAGCGTGATGACCGCGTCGAGCAGGAAGTCGTCGGCGATTTCGCTGTCGATGAAGAAAGTTTGCGCGACGGGGCCCGGGTTCGCGAGGCCGGTCGTCTCGATCACGATGCGGTCGAAGTCGAGCTTGCCTTCGCGCTTCTTCGCGGCGAGATCGCCGAGCGCGCGGGCGAGATCGCCGCGGATCGTGCAGCAGATGCAGCCGTTGCTCATCTGGATGATCTGCTCGTTCGAATCCTGCACGAGGATTTCGTTGTCGATGTTCTCTTCGCCGAACTCGTTCTCGATCACGGCGATCTTCATGCCGTGCTGTTCGTTCAGGATGCGCTTGAGCAGCGTCGTCTTGCCGCTGCCGAGAAAGCCGGTAAGGATGGTGACGGGAGTGGCCATGTCGGTCGCCTGTGGTTCGTGAATCGGGGTCAAAACCAGGATGTGCGTCGCGCCCGGGGCGTTGCCAGCCGGGGCGCACAACCATCCATTGAAACATACCTGTCAAGCCCTCGCCCGTCGTCCGAACGACAGGCGAAAGCGCTGATCCGCCGGGCGCCAGGCCGCGGCCGGCGGACGGTTACGCGCGTAGATCGGGGCGATCAGACGATTTGCAACAGCAGGCCCTTCAGATATTCGCCTTCCGGGAACGCGGCGAGCAGCGGGTGATCGACGCCCGCGCCGAGCCGTTTCAGGATGCGCGCGTCGACCTTCGCGTCGGCGGCCGCGCCCGCGACGATCTTCTGGAACAGGTCCATGTCGATCGCACCCGAGCACGAGTACGTGAACAGCAGGCCGCCCGGGCGCAGCAGCTTGAAGCCGCTCAGGTTGATGTCCTTGTACGCGCGCGCCGCCCGGTCGACGCTGTCGCGGGTCGGCGCGAACTTCGGCGGATCGAGCACGATCAGGTCGAAACGCTCGCCTTCGTCGACGAGGCGGCGCAGCGTCTTGAACGCATCGGCGTCGAGCCAGGTCGCGCGTTCGGCGTCGAAGCCGTTGGCGACGACGTTCTGCTGCGCGAGCGCGAGCGCATCGCCCGACGAGTCGATCGACACGACGCGTTTCGCGCCGCCCTTGAGCGCCGCGAGCGAGAAGCCGCCCGTGTAGCAGAAGCAGTTCAGCACGTCGCGGTCGGCCGCGTACTGCGCGACCAGCGCGCGGTTGTCGCGCTGGTCGACGTAGAAGCCCGTCTTGTGGCCGTTCGGCACGTCGACGTGATAGCGCACGCCGTTTTCGTTCGAGATCAGCGTCGCGGGCGGCGCGTCGCCGGCCAGCACGCCGGTCGTCTGTTCGAGCCCTTCCTTGTCGCGGATCGACACGTCCGAGCGCTCGTACACGTTCGGGCAGCCCGTCGCGCCGGAGAGCGCCGCGACGATCGCGTCCTTCCACGCTTCGACGCCCGCGGCCATGAACTGGCAGACGAGCTGGCCGCGCGGCGCCGCGCCGGCTTCGGCGGTGTCCGCGACGTAGTAGTCGACGATCAGGCCCGGCAGCCCGTCGGCTTCGCCGAACACGAGCCGCACCGCGCCCGTGCCCGACACCATCGTCGTGCGGTGCGCGACCGCGCGCTGCACGCGGCGCTTGAAGAACGCGTGGTCGATCGGCTCGTGCTCGTCGAAGCTCCACACGCGCACGCGGATCTGCGACTGCGGGCTGTACGCGCCGCGCGCGAGGAAGCGGCCGTCGTGCGCACGCACGAGCACGGTCGCGCCGGGCGCGGGCTTGCCGTCGACGCGGTCGATCGCATTCGCGTAGACCCACGGATGGCGGCGCAGCAGCGATTTTTCCTTGGACGGCTTGAGGGTGACGGTTTGCATGATGAGATCGAAATGAGCCGCGACGGAAGCCGACCGCGATCGGTCGCCGGGCGCGGCGGGTAACACGGGAAGTGCGTCAGTCGCGCTTCTTCGCACGCGGATGCGCGCTGTCGTAAATCTTCGCGAGATGCTGGAAGTCGAGCGACGTATAGACCTGCGTCGCGGCGACGCTCGCGTGGCCGAGCAGTTCCTGCACCGCGCGCAGGTCGCCGCTCGACTGCAGCACGTGCGTCGCGAACGAGTGGCGCAGCACGTGCGGATGGACGTTGGCGGGGATGCCCGCGGTGAGCGCCGCGCGCTTCACGCGCTCGCGCACGACGCCCGGCGACATCCGGTTGCCGCGCACCGATACGAACAGCGGATGCGGGTCGTGCTTCACGAATTCGCCGCGCACCGCGAGCCACGCGTTCAGCGCGTCGATCGCCTTGCGGCCGACCGGCACCTTGCGTTCCTTGTTGCCCTTGCCGCGCACGGTGACTTCGGCTTCGGCGAGATCGAGCCAGCCGGTCGAACGGTAGCCGTCGGCCTGCGTGTACATCACGTCGAGCCCGATCAGCTCGGCGAGGCGCAGCCCCGACGAATAGAACAGCTCGAGGATCGCATGATCGCGGATGCCTTCGGTCGTGCCGGCGAGCGGCGCGTCCATCAGCGCGGACGCGTCGTCGACCGACAGCGCCTTCGGCAAGGTCTTCGGGCGTTTCGGCGCGCGCACCGCGGCCACCGGGTTCGCGGGCATCTCGATGCGCTGCGCGAGCCAGCGGTAGAACGCGCGCCATGCCGACAGACGGTGCGAGATCGACCGCGCGGACAGCCCGCCCGCATGCGCGCGCGCGACCGCGCCGCGCATGTCGGCGGCCGTCAATGCCTCTAGCGGCCGGCCGGACGCGAGCTTCTTCAGCTCGTCGAGTTCGTGCGTGTACGCGCGCAGCGTGTGTTCCGACAGCTGCCTGACGTGTTTCAGGTTCGACAGGTAGGCGGCGATCGGATCGTCGGTCATCGCGTGCGGCGGATCAGTGCGGCAGCAGGCGCGTGAGCGCGGCGCTCGCGAGCGTCGCGATCTGCGCGAGGAAGTCGGTGGCCATCCCGTCGTGGAAGCGGCGCGGATCGGGCGAGCCGAGCACGAGCAGGCCGAACGCGGGCGCATCGGTGCCGCCGAGCGGCGTGCGCAGCGCGAGCAGCGCGACCGACGTGGCCGAGCCGTCGCCGGCCGGTGCGGCTTCGGCGCCTTCCGCCGCATTCGCGGCCGGCGCGGCGAGCGCGGGCGCGAGCCATTGCGCGGCTTCGAAGCCCGTGTTCGCGCCGCAGTACGGCGTCGACAGCCCGTTCGTGAACAGTCGCACTTCCTCGCCGACCTGGCGCGCGAAGTCGGCCTGCGCGTAGGTGTCGGCGACATCCCACACGCGCAGCGCCGTCTGCGGCACGTCGAACACGTCGGCGATGCCGTCGGCGATCGTGCGCGGCAGCGCGTAGGGATCGCGCTCCGCGATCACGCGTGCGGTCCAGCGGCTGAACTTCGCGGACAGGCTGTCGTTCTCGTGGCCGTAGCGCACGAGCTCGGCGAGCCGGCGCTCGAGATGCTTGTTCTTGTCGCGCAGCATCTCCATCTGCCGCTCCTGCAGCGAGATCGCGGCCTTGCCGTGCGGATTCGCGAGACGGATCGTCGCGAGCAGTTCGGCGTGCTGTGCGAAGAATTCGGGATTGGCGAGCAGGTAGTCGGCGACTTCGCGATCGTTCATGTGGCTGGCGCGTTCAGTTATCAAGGACGTTGCAGGGTCAGGCGTTCAGGTCGATCTCGCCTTCGAACACGGTCGCGGCGGGGCCGGCCATCATCAGCGCGGCGGCTTCGTCGCGCGCGCCGTCCCAGCCGATCGTCAGCGTGCCGCCGTGGGTGTGCACGGTCACGGGCGAATCGAGCAGGCCGCGCCGGATGCCGGCCGCGACCGCCGCGCACGCGCCGGTGCCGCACGCGAGCGTCTCGCCCGCGCCGCGTTCGTACACGCGCAGCTTCACTTCGTTGCGCGACACGATCTGCATGAAGCCGGCGTTCACGCGCTGCGGGAAGCGCGCGTGGCGCTCGATCAGCGGGCCTTCTTCCAGCACCGGGTACGCCTCGACATCGTCGACGACCTGCACCGCATGCGGGTTGCCCATCGACACCGTCGAGATCCAGCGCGTCGCGCCGCCGGCGTCGAGCGGCCACAGCGTGTCGCGGCCTTCGTGGCGGCCGTCGAGGCCCGACGCGTCGAACGGCACCTGCGCCGGCGCGAACACGGGCGCGCCCATGTCGACGACGACTTCACCGTTGTCCTGCAGCGTCAGCGTGATCAGGCCCTTCATGACCTGCACGCGCACGCTGCGCTTGTCGGTCAGGCCGCGGTCGCTGACGAACTTCACGAAGCAGCGCGCGCCGTTGCCGCAGTGTTCGACCTCGCCGCCGTCGCAATTGAAGATCCGGTACTTGAAATCCGCACCGTCGACGGTCGGTTTCTCGACGAGCAGCAACTGGTCGGCGCCGATGCCGAAGTGACGGTTGGCGAGTGCGCGCACCTGCGCTTCGGTGAGCGGCGGCAACGCGCGCGAATAGCCGTCGAGCACGACGAAGTCGTTGCCCGCGCCGTGCATCTTGGTGAACGAGAGTTTCACTGGGTCCGGAATTCCATGGCGAACAAGGCGGTCGGCACGGTGCGAACGGCCGGCGGCCATGCCGGGCGGCTTCGTTCGTCGTGCAGATCTCAACCGCAAATGATACATGCAGCCGACTGGGGCGTCCTGCGCGGGCGGGGCGGGGTGTCCGCTGGGCGCGCGAATGAGAGGGGGCAGATCGGCGGGGCGCGGCGTGGCGGCGCCGAGGCAACGGAGAAGCGGAATGCACGCGGCGTGCATTTCGTACCCGTCAAATTGAAGTCTCGATCCGGGAATCCGTATAGTGCGGCTATACGCGGCCGATGCCACCGGTTTCGCGCTCACTGCTACTGAAATGATTCAAGCCATGACCCGCATCTTCAATCCGCCCCACCCGGGCGAAACGCTGCGCGACGACGTGCTGCCGGCGCTCGGCCTGACCGTCACCGAGGCCGCGTCGCAGCTCGGCGTGACACGTGCCGCGCTGTCGCGGATCCTGCACGGCCATGCCGGCATCTCGCCGGAAATGGCGCTGCGCCTCGAAGCGTGGCTCGGCGACGAAAGCGGGGGAAGGGCCGATCTGTGGCTCGCGCAGCAGTCGGCCCACGATCTGTGGCGGGCGCGCGCAAAGGGCGCACCCAAGGTGGCGAGAGCGCAGGCGCGCACTTGACGGCGTGCCTGCGCATGCCACGCGGCAGGGTCAGTACAGGCTCGGCTCGCCGGGCGGGCGCGTCTTGAAGCGCTTGTGGACCCAGTAGTACTGCTCGGGCATCAGCGGGATCTGTTCCTCGAGGAACGCGTTCATCCGCCGTGCGTCGAGATCGTCGTCGCCGGTCGGGTAGTTATCCCACGGCTTGAATACCTTCAGACGGTAGCCCTTGTAGTTCGGCAGCACCTCGCCGATGAACGGCACGACCTGCGCGTGGCCCGTCTTTGCGAACCGGCCGACGGCCGTCAGCGTGCAGGCCGGCACGCCGAAGAAGGGCACGAACGTCGAGTTGCGCAGCCCGTAGTCCATGTCGGCGCCGAGCATCACCGGCTTGCGGTCGCGCAGCCAGCGCAGCACGGTTCGCGCGCTGTCGGCCCGGCTCGCGAGTTCCGCGCCGAAGCGGCTGCGGCCGGCCTTGGCCGCGGCTTCGATTTCCGGGCTCTTCATCGGCGTGTAGAGCGAGCCGCACGGACGGTCGAGTGCGAGGTTGATCGCCATCGAACCGGCCTCGATGCCGACGAAATGGAACCCGAGCAAGAGGGTCGGCGGCATGTCCGGATCGGTGAGGTCGATCTCGCTCTCGATCGTAAACAGCTTGCGGTAGGCCGCTTCCGACGCGAACCACTGGTAGCTGCGCTCGACGTAGCTGCGGATCGCATGGCGGAAATGCTTGCCCGCCACTTCCTCGCGCCGCTCGTCGCTCCAGTCGGGGAAGCAGAGTTTCAGATTCGTATGTACGATGCGCTTTCGCCGGCTGGGGATCTGATACAGCAGCCAGCCGAGGCCATCGCCGAACCGTGCGGTCAGACCGTACGGCAGCAGCGCGAGCAGCTTCAGCAAGCCGATGGCGAGGTGCGTGCCGAGGCGGCCTAGCATGCGGAATCTCCGTAGGGCAGGCTGGCCGGCACGTTGCGAACAGGGTGGTAAGACGGCGGAAAAGGCAGCACGGGCGGCGCTCTGTGACAATTCAGGAAAGCCGCTATAATACGGTCTTCGCCGAGTTAACTGACAACTTGCGGGGCGAAGCCGGCTGGTGCCACACGCACTGCCCGGTCCTGGTAATCCGCTAAAGCGTCGCCGCTTCAGGCCCAACGAAGCTGGCTACGTGAAACCACCCGTAACCACACAGGAGCCTGAAAAAGTGGCAAACGATTATTTCTTCACGTCCGAATCCGTCTCCGAAGGCCATCCGGACAAAGTCGCGGACCAAATCTCGGACGCGATTCTCGACGCCATCCTCGAGCAGGACAAATATTCCCGCGTTGCGGCTGAAACGCTGTGCAACACGGGTCTCGTCGTTCTGGCCGGTGAAATCACCACGACGGCCAACATCGATTACATCCAGATCGCGCGCGACACCATCAAGCGCATCGGCTACGACAACACCGACTACGGCATCGACTACAAGGGTTGCGCGGTGCTCGTCGCGTACGACAAGCAGTCGCCGGACATCGCACAGGGCGTCGATCGTGCACACGACGACAACCTCGACCAAGGTGCGGGCGACCAGGGCCTGATGTTCGGCTATGCGTGCGACGAAACGCCGGAACTGATGCCGCTGCCGATCTACCTGTCGCACCGCCTCGTCGAACGTCAGGCCAGCCTGCGCCGCGACGGCCGCCTGCAATGGCTGCGCCCGGACGCGAAGTCGCAGGTCACCGTCCGCTACGTCGACGGCAAGCCCGATTCGATCGACACCGTCGTGCTGTCCACGCAGCACGCACCGGACATCGAACTGCCAGCGCTGCGCGAAGCCGTGATCGAGGAAATCATCAAGCCGACGCTGCCGGCCGACCTGATCAAGGGCGACATCAAGTTCCTCGTGAACCCGACCGGCCGGTTCGTGATCGGCGGCCCGCAGGGCGATTGCGGCCTGACCGGCCGCAAGATCATCGTCGACACGTACGGCGGTGCCGCACCGCACGGCGGCGGCGCGTTCTCGGGCAAGGATCCGTCGAAGGTCGACCGTTCGGCTGCGTATGCAGGCCGCTACGTCGCGAAGAACATCGTCGCCGCCGGCCTCGCGTCGCGCGCGCTGATCCAGGTGTCGTACGCGATCGGCGTCGCCGAGCCGACCTCGGTGATGGTCAACACGTTCGGCACGGGCCGCGTGTCGGATGCGGTGATCACGAAGCTCGTGCGCGAGCATTTCGACCTGCGTCCGAAGGGCATCATCAAGATGCTCGACCTGCTGCGTCCGATCTACGAGAAGACCGCTGCCTACGGCCACTTCGGCCGTGAAGAGCCGGAATTCTCGTGGGAAGCGACCGACAAGGCGCTCGCACTGGCCGAAGCGGCTGGCGTCGAGCCGACGGCACGCGTCGCGTAAGCGTCGTTCGCCCGCAAAGAAAAACCCCGGCTTGCCGGGGTTTTTTTATGGGTTCCGATCGCGGCGCAACGGCGGCGATCGTCGCGGGCCGTGCCCGCCGGTGCGGGTTCAGCGTGCGCCGAACCCGAACCAGCCGTTGCTGGCCGCCAGCCGGCGCGGGCGGTTGACGCGGCGCTGCGGGCCGAGCGCACGGCGCAGCGCAAGCGCGCGCAGCGACGACGGCTTCTGCAGCAGCGAGCGCAGGCCGGCACGGCGGGCGAACGCCTGCGTGCTCATCATCGAGAAAAATGCGTGGAACCACGCACGGATGCCGTCCAGCCGGCTGTGTGCGGGCGCGCGCTCGGCCAGCGCCTGCGTGCGGGCGCGGTGATGGCGCAGCGAGCGGGCAGGAGCGGGCGGCACGACGCGCTTCGCAGCGCGGCTGAGACGGGAAGTCAGACGGAATGGCATGTGAACGATGCTTCGCTTGTATGGATGGCGCCCTTGGGAGCGCACTGGTATGAACGGCCTCGGATGGCGCAACGGATCTTACCGAAACTCGCTGCGCGCCGCGCCCGCCAGAATTGACAGGCCGCGACAGGCTACAGGGGATTCATGACGGGCAAAAGTCGCGATAAACCCTTGTGCCACAAGGCGCGTGCCGCATACCGCCTGTCGGTGAGGCAGGTGCCGCGGCGAACAGTTCCCTTGAGCCGGATCAAATCCGCGATTGGCATGCCCCTGCGTACGGCAATGGTGCTGTTCGCGGCATCCGGCGCCGATTTACAATCGTCACATTCACACAATAAACGTCTGGCATCCCATGTCGTCTCCATTGCAGTTGGAATCGATCCGCGCGCAAGTCGCGGAATTGCGCGAGCGCGGCTTCGTCGTCGCGCGTGGCCTCGTCAGCGAAGAGCAGTGCGCGACGCTCAGGCAGATCGCGGAGCGCCAGTTGCGTGAGGCCGCCGAGCCGATCGAATTCGAGGCCGACCTGCGCTACCCGGGCGCGCCGGAATCGAAGCATGCGCCGGGCGGGCACACGGTGCGGCGGCTGCTCGATGCGTACTCGCGCGATCCGGCGTTCGCCGAGCGCGCGGTCGCACCTGAAATCGGCGCGTGGATGCGCGAATATTTCGGTGAAGAGCCCGTGCTGTCGCGCGCGCATCACAACTGCATGATGACGAAACACCCGGCGTACGGCAGCCTGACGGGCTGGCATCGCGATTTCCGCTACTGGTCGTTCGCGCGCCCGGACATGGTGTCGGTGTGGCTCGCGCTGGGGCCGGAAACGAACGAGAACGGCGCGCTGTGGCTGGTGCCGGGTTCGCACACGGCCGAATTCGGGCCGGAAGCGTTCGACGACGCGAAGTTCTTCCGCAGCGACCTGCCGGAGAACCGCAGGATGATCGACGCGGCCACGTGCCCGTCGCTGCAGACCGGCGACGTCGTGTTCTTCCACAGCAATACGCTGCATTCGGCCGGGCAGAACCGTTCCGACCAGGTGAAATTCTCGCTCGTGTACACGTACCACGGCGCGAGCAACCGGCCGGTGCCCGGCACGCGTTCGGCGTCGAAGCCGGAAGTGCAGTTCTAGGTGCGAATCGGGCGGCGCGATGACACCGCGATGCCCAGGCGATGCGGCGCATCGCCGGCGAATGAAGCAACGGGCGGCCTGGCCGCCCGTTTCGTTTGATGCGTCGCGCGTGCGTGACGGGTGACGCGGGCCGTGCGTGCGCCGCGCGACGGCGCGCGTCAGCGCTTGCCGCCCGGCATCGCGAGGCCGATCAGGCCGATGAACGATGCGACGGCGCCGCCGACGATCAGCAGGATCGTCTTCGTCGCGGGCGAAC
The DNA here is from genome assembly GCF_905339605.1 of Burkholderia sp. BCC1972. Taxonomy (NCBI): domain Bacteria; kingdom Pseudomonadati; phylum Pseudomonadota; class Betaproteobacteria; order Burkholderiales; family Burkholderiaceae; genus Burkholderia; species Burkholderia sp. BCC1972. The sequence continues at coordinate 125,506 of NZ_CAJPGH010000013.1, forward strand.
CGGTGAAGAAGCGCGACACGTTGTCGTTGATCGAATGGAACGACTGGCCGCCGAAGTACAGCAGCAGGACGCCGCCGACGAGCAGTGCAACCGAGATGACCCGGGACATACCAACCTCGCTGAAACGGTGATTCGAGACGCCGCAGTGTAGGCGACGACCGCGGTCGCGTCCATCGCCGTGCCGCCGTGCGCGATCCGGCCGCTTTCGCTACCATAGTCGTCGTATGACTCCTTCGCCGCCGTCGCGCCATGTGTGCGGCCGGCGCGCGTCCCTTCCCCCGATGTCCTGACGGAACAGACTCATGGCCTACGAAGCAGCTTCCGAACGTTATGCCGGCATGCAATACCGCACCTGCGGCAAATCCGGGCTCAAACTGCCCGCCCTGTCGCTTGGCCTGTGGCACAACTTCGGCGACACGACGCCGATCTCGACGCAGCGCGAGATCCTGCGCACCGCGTTCGACCTCGGCATCAACCACTTCGATCTCGCGAACAACTACGGGCCGCCGTACGGCAGCGCCGAGACCAACTTCGGGCGGCTGCTGAAGGAGGATTTCCGGCCGTATCGTGACGAACTGCTGATCTCGACGAAGGCCGGCTGGGACATGTGGCCGGGGCCGTACGGCAGCGGCGGCGGGTCGCGCAAGTACGTGCTCGCGAGCCTCGACCAGAGCCTGCAGCGGATGGGGCTCGACTACGTCGACATCTTCTATTCGCACCGCTTCGATGCGCACACGCCGCTCGAGGAAACGGCAGGCGCACTCGCGTCGGCCGTGCAGCAGGGCAAGGCGCTCTACATCGGCATCTCGTCGTATTCGGCCGCGAAGACGCGCGAGATGGCCGAGCTGCTCGCGCAATACAAGGTGCCGCTGCTGATCCACCAGCCGTCGTACAACCTGCTGAACCGCTGGATCGAAGAGGATCTGCTCGGCACGCTCGACGACGTCGGCGCGGGCAGCATCGCGTTCACGCCGCTCGCGCAGGGCCTGCTTACGTCGAAGTACCTGAACGGCGTGCCGGCCGACGCGCGCGTGAACAAGCCGGGCGGCGGCTCGCTGAAGCAGGATCACTTGAGCGCGGACAACCTCGAGCACGTGCGCAAGCTCAACGCGATTGCCGAACGTCGCGGGCAGAGCCTCGCGCAGATGGCGCTGGCGTGGGTGCTGCGTAACGGCCGCGTGACGTCGGCGCTGATCGGCGCGAGCCGCGCGGAGCAGGTGCGCGAGAACGTCGGTGCGTTGAAGAACCTCGAATTCTCGGCGGAGGAACTCGCGGAGATCGACCGTTACGCGACCGAAGGCGGTATCAATCTGTGGGAAAAGCCGTCCACCGATCAGGCGATCTGACCGGGAGTCGATACGGCATGCGAAACATCGCGTGCCGTATCACGGGCTGGCGGGCAGCACACCGCATCGCTGCGGTGCAGCGATGCGCGTGATACGCCGGCTGACGTGTCGCGCTAGATCAGCGCAGGCAGGCCTTCAACGAGCAGCACCGCGACGCCGACGCCGAGGATGACGCCGAGCACGCGTAGCAGGTTGTGACGGAATTCGGTTGCGCACGGTACCGCGCCGAGAAATAGCGCTCCGGCCAGCGCCATCGGGATCAACAGGATGAAGTCGCCGATCGTGAAATAGGTCGTCATGCGTGTCTCCAGGTCTTGACCGAGGTCAGCGCATCAGCGCTTGATTCGGCCCCATGCCGGGTGTTTCTAGTGTTGTCCGACCCGTTGCGAGCGGGGCGGTCAATTCGAGTATAGGCAACCGGCGGCGCTTTTCGCTATCCGAACCATTAAAAATCGGCGGAAAGCCGCGTGAATCACGCGTTTTTCCTGCAAGTCGGACGAATGTCTTGCACGGATCTTTCTCGTTCCTTTCGATTTTCGCGGAATCATCGTATGTGTCCGATGCGGGCCGCCGCATCCGGAGACGCGGCGGCCCATCCGCTTACGTGCGCCCGGGTTGCGCGCGGGTGGCCGACGCGCGGAATACGAGCGCGAGCCCCGCGATGATCGCGCCCATGCCGGCGAGCGCGAGCGGCTCCGGCCGGTTGCCGAGCCACACGGCATCCATCAGCGTGGTGACGACGGGCACGAGATAGAACAGGCTCGTCACGTTGACGAGATCGCCGCGCTGCATCAACCGGTAGAACAGCAGTTGCGCGATCACCGAAATCACGATGCCGAGCCACAGCAGCGGGATGACGAATGCCCAGCTCATCTCGAACGACACCGGCCGGAACGGCACGATCGCGACGCACAGCGCGAGGCCGATCGCATTCTGCAGCGGCAGCACGTCGGCGGGCGCCGCACGTACGCGCTTTTGCAGCAGCGAGCCGGCGGTCAGCGCGACGAGGGCGGTGAGCGCATACGCGATGCCGGCAGCCGACAGGCCGCCCGTGCCGCCGCTCGCGCCACGGCACACGACGAGTGCGAGCCCGGCCAGCGACAGTGCGAGCCCCGCGACGCGCACGGGCTGCCAGCGCCGCTCGACGATCGCGAGCGTGAGGATCGGCTGCACGCCGAGGATCGTTGCGAGCACACCGGGCGCGATCCCGCGCTCGAGTGCGAGCAGGTAGAAGATCGAATAGCCGCCCATCATCAGCAAGCCGGTCAGCGCGGCCATGCGCCGCTCGCCGCGCGGCGGCAGCCAGCGTTTGCGCATGAAGGCCAGCGCGAGCAGCACGAGCGACGCGAGCGCGAAGCGTGCGGTGAGAAAGGCGAACGCGGACGCGTGACGCAGACCGAGTTCAGAGAAGATCGCGCCGCTGCTCCACAGCAGCACGAAGAGCGACGTCGCGCCATGCGCGGCAAGCGCGCGTTTGAACGAAACCATGTGAGTCCACCTGTCGAACGGATCGGAACGTTCCATTCGCGCGCGCGGCAACATGCGATGCGTGACGACGCACGCACTGAAGCCGACGGGGGCGAATGGAAGACGAAACGGAAGCCGGCTGGTCAGCCGGCGCGCGCTGCCGGAGGGGGCGGCGCGGCGCAGACGAGCGGCGGTGCGACAGGAGGAGGAAGAACCGACGGATGCGCGCACGCCTGCGGCCGCGAGTCGAACTGCGGCCGGGATTTTGCGAGGGCGGACGTGAGCGGATGCATCGTGTCGGAATGCGATTGAACGCGAATGAGAGCCTAAGGTACCGCAAGGCAGCGATCGAGCGCAATCACTGTCGGCGGTGTTGCATCGCGAACGATGCGGTGCGTCGATCCCGTGCGCGCCGCAGTGCCGGGCGGTTTCGGCGGGCAGTCACATTCGACAGGGTATGATGGGGGTGACCGGGCGGGCAAGTGCCTGCCCGGCGCAGTGGTTGATTGGAGACATTCGACGAATTCGCGGCACTTCGCCTGCTTCTTCTTCTTTTCGCGCTTCGATAAACCGTGAACAATGGGATCACGCGCAACGCTCCTCCGAGAGCGGCGCGGATCGTGCATTTGCCGGCTCGCCAGCGGGCCGGGTTTCAAGATTCAAGAGTGGGGAACCATCATGCATATCGGGTCGATTGTCTGCACTACCCATATCGCGGTGCCGAAGGGCGCGCGCGGCATCGTCCAGCGCATCCTGGGCGACATGGCCATGGTGACCTGGTACGCGGGCGTGCCGGGTGATTCGAAAGAACTCAACACCGAGCCGTTCTTTCTCGAGGACCTGATCGACACCGGCGAATCCGTCCTGCCGGCCGGCGCGGCGCTTCACTAAGCGCACATCGCACCGGACGCTCGTCTTTCGGTCCGGCTGGCGGCACAATGCGGGGCATGACAGACGCCACTTCCGCTCCCGCTTCTCCCGCCAGCCCGCCGTTCGCCGGCCTCACGCCCGAGTGCGTGCTCGACGCGCTCGACAGCGTGCTGATGCCGGCCGGCCTGCGCACCGACGGGCGCCTGCTCGCCCTCAACAGCTACGAAAACCGCGTCTACCAGGTCGGCATCGAAGACGGCCCGCCGGTCGTCGCGAAGTTCTATCGCCCGGCGCGCTGGTCGGACGACGCGATTCTCGAAGAGCATGCGTTCGTCGCCGAACTCGCCGCGCGCGAGATTCCGGCGGTGCCCGCGCGCACCTTCGACGGCCGCTCGCTGCACGCGTTCGACGGCTTCCGCTTCTCGATCTTCGAGCGGCGCGGCGGGCGCGCACCCGATCTCGACCGCAGCGACACGCTCGAATGGCTCGGCCGCTTCATCGGCCGGATTCACGCGGTCGGCGCAACGCAGCCGTATGTCGCGCGTCCCGTGCTCGACATCAAAACGTTCGGCTACGAGCCGCGCGACTACCTGCTCGCGCACGATTTCATTCCGGATGACGTACGACCGGCGTACGAGACGGCCGTCGCACTCGCGCTGGAAGGCGTCGAGGCCGCGTTCGAGCGCGCGGGCGACATCCGCCTGCTGCGCACGCACGGCGACTGCCATCCGAGCAACGTGCTGTGGACCGATGCGGGCCCGCACTTCGTCGACTTCGACGACAGCCGGATGGCGCCGGCGATCCAGGATCTGTGGCTGCTGCTGCCGGGCGATCGCGAAGGCGCGTCGCGCGCGCTGGCCGACCTGCTCGCCGGCTACGAGGATTTCTGCGAATTCGAGCCGCGCGAGCTGCATCTCGTCGAAGCGCTGCGCACGCTGCGGCTGATCCACTACGCGGCATGGCTCGCGCGGCGCTGGGACGATCCCGCGTTTCCCGCTGCCTTCCCGTGGTTCAACACGCATCGCTACTGGGAAGCGCGCGTGCTCGAGTTGCGCGAGCAGATCGGCGCGATGCAGGAAGGGCCGCTCTGGCCCGTATGACGGCGCGCGCGGCATTCACGCCGCGCGGCAGGCCGGCAAGGGCCGCGGCGCGATGCACGCGGCCCGTCCGGGCCGACTGCCTCAGAATTTCAGCATCAGCTTGATCAGCGCGGCGAAGCGCTTGCCGTACGGCGGCGCGAGCAGGTTGCGCGCATTCAGGCGCGCCTGCGTGAGCACCGGCTTCATCTTCGAGAACGTCACGAAGCCGTCGTAGCCGTGGTACGCACCCATGCCGCTCGCACCGACCCCGCCGAACGGCAAGCTGCCGCACGCGATGTGCATCAGCGTTTCGTTGATCGACACGCCGCCGGAGATCGTTTCGCGCATCACGCGATCGATCGTGCCGCCATCCTCGTCGAACAGGTAGAGCGCGAGCGGACGCGGGCGCGCATTCACGTAGGCGATCGCCTCGTCGAGCCGCTCGTACGGCACGAGCGGCAACAGCGGCCCGAAGATTTCCTCCTGCATCAGTTGCGACGCGGCCGGCACCTGCGTGATCGCGCACGGCACGAAGCGGCGCGACGCGGGATCGGATTGCGCGTCGGAGAGCGGATGCAGTTGCGCGCCGGCCGCCTGCGCGTCGCTCGCGAGTTGCTGCAGGCGCGCGTAGTGGCGCGGCGACACGATCGTCGTGTAGTCGCCGTTCGTCGACAGGTCCGGATACATCTTCGCGAAGCGTGCCCGCGCGCGCTCGATGAACGCTGCTTCCATTCCGCGCGGGAGCAGTACGTAGTCGGGTGCGATGCAGGTCTGGCCCGCATTCAGCGTCTTGCCGGCGACGATCGCGTCGACGGCTGCATCGAAGCGCGCGTTCGGGCCGACGATCGCCGGCGACTTGCCGCCGAGCTCCAGCGTGACGGGCGTGAGGTTGTCGGCGGCCGCGCGCATCACGTGGCGGCCGACATGCGTCGAGCCGGTGAACAGCAGGTGATCGAACGGCAGCCCGCTGAACGCGGCGCCGACCTCCGCATCGCCGTTCACGACCGCGACGTGGTCGCGCGTGAAGGTCTTGCCGATGAGCTGCTCGAACAGCGCCGACGTGCGCGGCGTCAGTTCGGACATCTTGATGATCGCGCGGTTGCCGGCGGCGAGCGCGCAGATCAGCGGGCCGGCCGCGAGCAGCACCGGGTAGTTCCACGGCACGACGATGCCGACCACGCCGAGCGGCTGCGGAATCACCTTCGCGCGTGCCGGGCGCAGCCACTTGTTCATCGGCTTGCGGATCGGCTTCATCCAGCGCTTGCCGTGCTTCAGTGCGTCGTCGATCTCTTCCTTCGCCATCCAGACTTCCGACAGCAGCACTTCCTGCTTCGCGCGATGGCCGAAATCGGCGCTGATTGCTTCGGCGAGTGCGTCCGCATGGTCGATCAGCATCGTGCGCAGCGCGCGCAGGTGCTGCGCGCGCGTCTCCCATGCGGGATACGGGGCGCGCAGGTACGCCGCGCGCTGATCGCGCAGCAGCGCCGTCAGCGCATCGACCGACGGCAGTGCTTGCGGGGCCAGTTCGGGCAGGTCGTTCTTCATGTCGTCTCCTCCAGTTGGGCCTGGCTGATGGGCCGGCCGTCACGCCGCACGCGCACGCTCGGCGAGCGCGGCGACGCGGATCGGGTGATGCGTGTCGCGCGACGCGGGGCCGGATGCGACGTGTGCTCGAAAACCGGTTGCTGCATTCGGCCGGCGTCGCATCCGCGCGACGGTATCGGCGTCCGAAAATCGTGCCGCACGGCACGCGCGCACGACTCGATGCGACGGCAAGCAGGTGCGGGATGCCGCGTTGCCGGCGCTTGCCGGTGCACCGACGCACGGCGGCGCGACGGGTACGCGACGGCGTGTCGCGGTGCATCGTGCTGCCGCGGCGGCAGACCGTCCAAACGGTCGGCGACGATACGTGCCGTTCGATTTCCATCGACTGCGCGCATGCCGCCGTGCAACGTCGCGCGGGCCGCCGTTTGAAATGAAATGCGGGCCGCGCGCGCGGCATCCGGAGAACCGGGTCGGCACACGTCCTGCAGAACCTGGCGCTGCATCGTTGTCCCTCCCGTTTCGCGACGAATCGGCTTCTCGTGGCCGGTGGATCGCGCGAAGCGAATCGATACATCTTAAATTTAGTTCACGCGGGCGTTTAGAGGAATCGCTCTTGAATCCGCGCGCCGCGTGCGCGGCGGCCATTCCTACAATGCCCGAACACAAGAGGGGACGCGGTCGCGCGGCGATGCCGGGCGCCATCCATGACACGACGGAGACGTGACATGCAATACGACTACATCATCGTCGGCGGCGGTTCGGGCGGGTCGAGCCTGGCAGGCCGTCTCGCCGATGCCTGCCCCGATGCGACGATCGCGCTGATCGAGGCCGGCTCGCATACGGAGCGCAACCTGCTCGTCAACATGCCGGTCGGTATCGCGGCGCTGGTGCCGTACAAGCTCGGCACGAACTACGGCTACGAGACGGTGCCGCAGCCGGGCCTCGGCGGGCGGCGCGGCTACCAGCCGCGCGGGCGCGGGATGGGCGGTTCGAGCGCGATCAACGCGATGATCTACACGCGCGGCCATCCGGGCGACTATGACGAATGGGCGCAGCTCGGTGCGACGGGCTGGGCCTGGCAGGACGTGCTGCCGTATTTCCGTCGCGCGGAAGGCAACGAACGCGGCGCGGATGAATGGCACGGCGCGGACGGCCCGTTGACCGTTTCCGATCTGCGCTTTCGCAATCCGTTCTCCGAACGATTCATCCAGGCCGCGCACGCGGCCGGCTATCCGCTGAACGACGACTTCAACGGCGCGACGCAGGAAGGCGTCGGCTTCTACCAGGTCACGCACCGCGACGGCTCGCGCTGCAGCGTGGCGCGCGCATACATCTACGGCCGCAACCGGCCGAACCTGCACGTGATCACCGACGCGACGGTGCTGCGCGTCGGCTTCGACGGCAAGCGCGCGGTCGGTGTCGCGGTCTCGCGTAACGGCCGTGTCGAGACGCTCGGCGCGCGCGCGGAAGTGATCCTGTCGGCCGGCGCGTTCAATTCGCCGCAGCTGCTGATGTGCTCGGGGATCGGCCCGGCCGAGCAGCTGCGCCGGCACGGGATCGCGGTCGTGCAGGATGCGCCGGACGTCGGCACGAACCTGATCGACCACATCGACTTCATCATCAACACGCGCGTGAATTCGTCGGAACTGGTGGGCGTGTGCCTGCGCGGCATCGCGAAGATGACGCCCGCGCTCGCGCGCTATTTCTCGAGCCGCACGGGGATGATGACGAGCAACGTCGCGGAGGCCGGCGGCTTCATCAAGAGCGATCCGTCGCTCGCGCGTCCCGACCTGCAGCTGCATTTCTGCACGGCGCTCGTCGACGACCACAACCGCAAGATGCACTGGGGCTTCGGCTATTCGCTGCACGTGTGCGCGCTGCGGCCGTTCAGCCGCGGCACGGTCGCGCTCGCGACCGGCGACGCACGCGACGCGCCGCTGATCGATCCGCGCTTCTTCAGCGATTCACGCGATCTCGACCTGCTCGTGCGCGGCACGCAAGCGATGCGCCGGATCCTGTCGCAGGCGCCGCTCGCGTCGCAGGGCGGCCGCGAGCTGTATACGCGGGCGGACCAGAGCGAGGCCGAGCTGCGCGCGACGATCGTCGCGCATGCCGACACGATCTACCACCCGGTCGGCACCTGCCGGATGGGCTCGGATGCGCGCGCGGTCGTCGATCCGCAACTGCGCGTGCGCGGCGTCGAAGGGCTGCGCGTGGTCGATGCGTCGGTGATGCCGACGCTGGTCGGCGGGAACACGAATGCGCCGTCGGTGATGATCGGCGAACGCGCGGCGGACTTCATCGTCGCGGCGCGCAACGGTGCGGTGCCGCGCGGCGAGGCGGCTGCCGCGGTGCACGGCCGCTGAGCGCGGCGCGCGCACCGAAACGGCATGCTCAGGCAAACGTATCGACGAGGCCGGCGCGGCTCACGCTCGCGGCGGCCGGTGCGGATTGCACAACGTCGGCCGGTGCATCGACGGCTGACGATCCGCCGTTCCCGCGCCGCGGCGACTGGCCGTGGGCGAAGGTCTGTTGCGGGTTCTGCTGCTGGGAAGCGAAGCCGCCGTCGCTGACGGTCGTGCTGCCGAGCCCGAGCCCGCCTGCTTCCATCGCCTCGCGCAGCTTCGGCAGCGCGGCTTCGACGGCCTCGCGCACCTGCGCGTGCTGCGACACGAACAGCGCGTGCGCATGGTTGTCCGCGACGCGCAGCACGACCTGCAGCGGCCCGAGATCGGGCGGGTTGAGCGTCAGCTCGGCGCTCTGCTGGTGCGCATTCGACAGGAACACGACCTTCTGGCTCAGTGCGTCCGTCCAGTCGGCGGTGCCGACATGCGGCGCGAGCACGTGCGCGTTGGCAGCGGCGATCGCACCGGCGGCCGGCGACAGCTGCAGGTTCGCCTGCGCGGCGGCCGCGGCCGTTGCGCCGGCCGCGAGCGTCGCGCTGGCGGCCGGATCGGTCGCTTCGCTGGCTGCCGCGAGTGCATGCTGTGCGCCGGACTGCGCGTTCGCGTCGGCCTGCAGCGCCTGCGGCGTGGCCTGGGTCGGCGCCTGCTGCGGGGCGAGCGCGCCTTTCGCGTCGGCGAGCGTACGGTCGAACGTCGGCACCTTCGGCGTCAGCGGCGCGGCGGCGGCGGTCGAGGCGGTTGCTGTCGGCGACGAGGTCGTCGCCGCGGCGGACGCGCCGGTCGCCGGCATCGCAATCGCGCCCGCGCCGCCCGTCAGCCTGGCGAGCGCGGCCTGCAGCGCGTCGCGGCTCGACGTCGGTTCGAGCGGCTGGGCAGCTGCATCCCCGGCCGCATGATCAGCCAGCGTCGCCGTGGCGTCGGGCTGGCCTGACACGGCCGTTTTTCGCGTCGTGTCGGCGACGGCGGCAGCGGCGGTGGCGGTGGCCGCATCGGCCGGCGCCGCGTTGTCCGTGCGCGCCTGCAGCTGTGCCTGCACGGCAGCGGCGGCCGCGAGCGCGGCGGCGTCGGGATTGGCCGTCGCGTTCGCGACGTCGGTGGACTTGTCGTCGTCGTCCGTGCCGGACGGCTTCGTGCTCGTGGCCGGCTTCGACGCAGCCTGCGTCGTCGATGCATCGGGCGCAGCGGGATTCGACGCGTCGCGACGGGTGACGACGCTTTGCTTCAGCGTCTGCGCGAACGGCGCAGCGGTCGCGGCCGCCGACACATCGTTGCCGGCGGCGGACGAACCCGAGCCGCGGGCGGCCTTGAGTGCGGCGCCGGCGGTGTCGAGCAGCGCGCCAAGCAGGGGCAGGGGAGGCATGACGGTTCTCTCGTTCGAATGCGTTGGTCGGTTACGACGAGCGGGCCGCGTCGGCCCGCATGCGCAGGATCTTCGCGGCGTGTTCGTCGGCGTCGCGCTGTTCGCGCCGGGCCTCGCGCGTCGCTTCCTGCGCGACGCCGCGTGCCTGCAGGATTTCATACGAGCCGACGGTGCGTTTCTTCTGTTGCCAGTTCGGGCGCGCCTCGTCGATCCGGACTTCGGCGGCGGCCAGCACGTTGCGCTGCTGCGAGATCGCCGCGTCGAGCGTGTCGATGAACGCCTGGAAATTGCGCCAGTTGCCGGCCGGCATCCCGTGTTGCGCGGACTGCGCGAAGCGCGCGTGATATTCGTCGCGGTAGCGCAGCAGCGCGTCGAGCTGCTCGGCGGCCGCGGTGCGGTCGCGCTGGGCAGTGCCGAGCTGCTTCGCGGCCGAGTCGAGGTCGTCCTGCGCGCGATCGAGCAGCAGCTGAAGGGGAAAGCCGTGAGCCATTCGGGTCAGCCTCCGTAAGCGTCGAACAGCGCGTCGAGCGCAGCGAGGCTCGACGCGAACGGCGCGCATTCGCGAAAGCCCTGCTGCAGGAATGCCTCGATGCGCGGGTAGAGCGCGATCGCGCGGTCGAGCTGCGCGTCGCGGCCGGGTGCATACGCGCCGACCGCGATCAGGTCGCGATTGCGCTGGTAGCGCGACAGCATCTGCTTGAACTGCCGCACGTGGTCGAGATGGCCTTCGTCGATCAGCGCGGTCATCGCGCGGCTGATCGACGCCTCGATGTCGATCGCGGGATAGTGGCCGGCCTCGGCGAGCGCGCGCGACAGCACGATGTGGCCGTCGAGGATCGCGCGCGCCGAATCGGCGATCGGGTCCTGCTGGTCGTCGCCCTCGGTCAGCACCGTGTAGAACGCGGTGATCGAGCCGCCGCCCTCCGGCCCGTTGCCGGTGCGCTCGACGAGCGCGGGCAGCTTCGCGAACACCGACGGCGGATAGCCCTTGGTCGCGGGCGGCTCGCCGATCGCCAGCGCGATCTCGCGCTGCGCCATCGCGTAGCGCGTCAGCGAATCCATCAGCAGCAGCACATGCTTGCCCTGGTCGCGGAAATACTCGGCGAGCGACGTCGCGTACGCGGCGCCCTGCATGCGCAGCAGCGGCGACACGTCGGCCGGCGCCGCGACGACGACCGAGCGCGCGAGCCCGTCCTCGCCGAGGATCTGTTCGATGAATTCCTTCACTTCGCGGCCGCGTTCGCCGATCAGCCCGATCACGATCACTTCCGCGCTCGTGTAGCGCGCCATCGTGCCGAGCAGCACCGACTTGCCGACGCCGGAGCCGGCGAACAGGCCCATCCGCTGGCCGCGGCCGACGGTGAGCAGCGCGTTGATCGCGCGCACGCCGACGTCGAGCACGTGGTGGATCGGCTCGCGTTCGAGCGGGTTGATCGACGGCGCCGACAGCGGCGCCTCGACTTTCGCCGTGAGCGGGCCGAGGCCGTCGAGCGGGCGGCCCGACGCGTCCACGACGCGCCCGAGCATTTCCCAGCCGACCGGCAGCCGCTTCGCGCCCGCGAGCGGATCGGCGACGGGTGCGCTTTCGCGCGGCCACACGCGCGCGCCGGGCAGCACGCCCGCGACGTCGGTGGTCGGCATCAGGAACAGGCGGTCGCCGGCGAAGCCGACGACTTCGGCTTCCGCGTGCGGCAGCGTGCTGCCGGGCGGTAGCTCGATCGTGCATTCGGCGCCGACCGACAGGCGCAGCCCGATCGCCTCGAGCACGAGGCCGGCCGCGCGCGTGAGGCGCCCGCACGGCCGCAGCGGTAGCGCGCGGTGGCTGCGCGCGCCAAGCCCGTTCAGGTGCGTGCGCCAGTGCGCGAGATGCGGATTGTGCGGTGCGCGCGGTGCGGCGCCGGCGGGGTCGGCGGCCGTATGCGGCGTGGCACCGTGTGCGGTGTCGTGCGCGGCAGCCGGCCCGAACGACGCGAGCGCGAGCTCGCGTTCGAGCGGCGTCATGCCGTCGTGCGCGAGCGCTTCGGGCGGCCGCGTCACCACGTGCTCACCTTGCCGATCGCGGCGGCGACACGCTGCCAGCGCGTGGGCAGCGTCGCATCGACCTCGCCGGTCGCGGCGTGCGCGCGGCAGCCGCCGCGCTCGATCGACGCGTCGGTGCGCACGTTCCAGCCGAGCGTATCGAGATCGTCCTGCAGGTAGGCTTCGACGACGGGCAGGTCGGCCGGATTCACCGCGAGATGCGGTGCGCCGGACAGTGCCGGTTCGGCCGCGAGCACGTCGCGCACGGCCGCGACCAGCGCGGCCGGGTCATGCTTCACGTGCTGGCGCACGACCTGCTGCGCGATGTCGAGCGCGAGCTGCGCGAGGTCGGACGCGAGATCGTGCTCGACGCTCGACACGGCCTCGCGGAACGACGCGGCGAGCGCGGCGAGCTGCGCGGCCTGCTCGCGTGCGTCGGCCTGGCCGGCCTCGAAACCCTGTTCGCGGCCCTGCTCGAAACCGGCCTGGTAGCCGAGCGCCTGGCCTTCGACGTGGCCGGCCGCATGGCCTTCGGCGTGCGCGGCGTCGCGCACGCGCTGCAGTTCCTCGGCGAGCGCGGCGGCAGCCGCCGCCGCGTCGTCGGGCGGCGGCGGGGGCGGCGGCGGGTCGAACGACGCCATCTCCCACCGCTGGTACGCGGTGAGGGTGCCCACGCGATCGCTCGCCGAATCAGACATACGCGTCTTCCGCCTTGCCGCCGATCGCGATCGCGCCGCTCTCGGCCAGGTTGCGCACGATCTGCAGGATGCGGCGCTGCTGCGTCTCGACGTCGGACACGCGTACCGGGCCGCGCGCGTCGAGATCCTCGGCGAGCAGTTCGGCCGCACGCTGCGACATGTTCGCGAGGAACTTCTGGCGCAGGGCCGGCGGCGCGCCCTTCAGCGCGATGATCAGCGTTTCCGACTCGACTTCCTTGAGCACCATCTGGATCGCGCGGTCCTCGAGGTCGAGCAGGTTCTCGAACACGAACATCTGGTCGATGATCTTCTGCGCGAGTTCGGCGTCGTACTGGCGCACGCTTTCGAGTACGCCTTCCTCATGCACGCTCGTCATGAAGTTCAGGATCTCGGCCGCGGTGCGGATACCGCCCATCGGGCTGCGCTTCAGGTTGTCGCTGCCGGACAGCAGGCCCGTCAGCACGTCGTCGAGCTCGCGCAGCGCGGCCGGCTGGATGCCGTCGAGCGTCGCGATCCGCAGGATCACGTCGTTACGCAGCCGCTCGGTGAAGCACGACGCGATTTCCGACGCCTGGTCGCGGTCGAGGTGCACGAGGATCGTCGCGATGATCTGCGGATGCTCGTTCTTGATCAGTTCGGCCACTGCGGCGGAGTCCATCCACTTCAGGCCCTCGATGCCGCTCGTGTCGCTGCCTTGCAGGATCCGGTCGATGAGCACGCCGGCCTTGTCCTCGCCGAGCGCCTTGGTCAGCACCGAGCGGATGTAGTCGCTCGAATCGAGCGACAGCGCGGTGTGCTGCTCGGCTTCCTTCGCGAACTCCTGCAGCACGCCCTCGACCTGCTCGCGCGTGACGTTCTTCAGCGCGGCCATCGCGGCGCCGATCTTCTGGACCTCGCGCGGCGCGAGGAACTTGAATACCTGCGCGGCCTCTTCCTCGCCGATCGACATCAGCAGGAGCGCGCTCTTGGTCAAGCCTTCAGCGTTCATCGGACACCCAGTTCTTCACGACGGTGGCGACGATCTTCGGATCCTGGCGGGCGATCGTGCGCGCGTAGTCGAGGTTGCGTTCGTAACGGTTCTTCTCGGTTTCGAAGCCGAGCAGCAGCGAGTCGGGCTCCTCCGCCTTCTCCAGCGCGGGCAGGCCGTCGAGCGCGACCGGATCGTCCGGCGCCGCGAGCGCCGGCGCGGCGGGCTCGGGCGGCGGGAATGCGCGGCGCATCGCCGGGCGCACGAACATGAAGTAGAGCGCCGCCGCGGCCGCCGCGATGCCGAGCCACTTCGCGGCTTCCTTCGCCATCGCGATCATGTCGGGCTGGCGCCACCACGGCAGGTCGGCGTACGGGTCGCTCGCGGTCGAGAACGCGCTGTTCACGACGTTCACCGAGTCGCCGCGCTTCTCGTCGTAGCCCATCGCGTCCTTCACGAGCTGCTCGACCTGCGCGAGCTTGGCCGGCGGCAGCGGCTGCATCGTCACGTGGCCCTTCGCGTCGGCGACCGGCTGGTAGTTGACGACGACCGCGACCGACAGCCGCTTCACGTTGCCCATCGGCTGTTCGAGATGACGGATCGTCTTGTCGACTTCGTAGTTGGTCGTCTGGTCCTTGCGGTCGCTGACCGGCGTCGTCTGCGGCCCGTTCTGGCCGTTGCCGGCGACGACCGGCGCGGACGCCGGCTGCGGCGGCGTGTTCGACAGCGCGCCCGGCACGCCCGACGCGCCGCCCTGCGCGAGTTCGGTCGAGCTGCTGGTCTGCTGGCTGCGGATCGCGGACTGCTGCGGATTGCCGTTCGGGCCGTAGCTTTCCGACGTCTGCTCGATCTTCGAGAAATCGAGGTCCGCGCTGACCTGCGAGCGCGCGTTGCCGGCGCCGAAGATCGGCGCGAGGATCGCGTCGATGCGCTTCTGCGTGTTGTGCTCGACCTGCTGCACGTACTTGAGCTGGCTCGCGTCGAGGCCCGTGGCGGACGCGGTCTGGGTCAGCAGGTTGCCGTCCTGGTCGACGATCGTCACGTTCTTCGCGGGCATGTCGGGCACGCCGGACGACACCATCCGCGTGATCGCCTGGACCTGGCCCTCGTCGAGGACGCGGCCCGGGTAGAGGTCGACGAACACCGACGCGCTCGGCGCTTCCTTGTCGCGCACGAACACCGACGGCTTCGGAATCGCGAGATGCACGCGCGCGCCGCGCACGGCATTGATCGATTCGATGGTGCGCTGCAGCTCGCCTTCGAGCGCGCGCTGGTAATTGATCTGCTCGGCGAACTGGCTGATGCCGAATTTCTGGTTGTCCATCAGCTCGAAGCCGACCGAGCCGCCCTTGGGCAGCCCCATCGCGGCGAGCTTCAGGCGCGTTTCGTGCACCTGGCTCGACGGCACGAGGATCGCGCCGCCGGCGTCGGCGAACTTGTAGGGAACGTTTGCCTGCTGGAGCGCGGCAATGATCGCGCCGCCGTCGCGGTCCGACAGGTTGCTGTACAGCACGCGGTAGTCGGGGGCGCGGCTCCACAGCACGAGCGCGGTGATCGCGGCGATCGCGAACGCGACGGCGATCAGGAACGGCAGCTTCGGGTTGCCCTTCATCCGCGAGATGCCGGGAATGCGTTCCGCGAAGCCGCCCAGCCCGAAGTCAGCGCCGGCGACGCCCGCGCCCGGCAACGCGGCGGCCGCGGCGGCACCGGACGCCGGGCTGGCGAGGCCCGCGCGGGCGTCGGGGTTGATCAGCGAGTTGGCCTGCGAATCCATGCGTCGAGTTTCTCCGGAGCGGGACCACTGAGCTCGCTCGGACGAGCGGGCGGACAATGACACGATGCGATTATCGTGATCCGCGCCGCACTCCGATCGACCGAAAAGAGCGGGGTTTCCCCCGTACTTTCTCGGCTTTGACGCGCGGCGCGCTGCTATCCTTTTTCGCGATCCGGCATGGTGCGCGTGGTGCGGCGCCGGCGGATCCGCCCGGTACGTCCGGGTCTCTTCTCTCAGCCTGGGGACAGCATGACTGCGAACGTCAGCGGAATCGGTTCGGTGTTGCAACAGATGCAGTCGATGGCCGCGCAGGCGTCCGGCGGCGTCGCGAGCCCGACGGCAGCGCTTGCCGGCTCGGGCGCGGCGACGGCCAGCACGTTCGCGAGCGCGATGAAGGCGTCGCTCGACAAGATCAGCGGCGACCAGCAGCACGCGCTCGGCGAGGCGAAGGCGTTCGAGGTCGGTGCGCCGAACGTGTCGCTGAACGACGTAATGGTCGACATGCAGAAAGCCAACATCGGCTTCCAGTTCGGGCTCCAGGTCCGCAACAAGCTAGTGAGCGCTTACAACGACATCATGCAGATGTCGGTGTGACAGGCGGGCCGGGCGGGGCCGGTGAACCGGCTTTTCCGCGCCCGGCGGCCGCCGCGTGCGCCTAAAGCTTTTCAAATCCCTTCCGATAACTCCGGAGAAGGCCGCGCCGTGCGATGCACGGTGGCGGCGACCGTATAGCCAAGGCAGAACAAGGAGAAGCGCATGTTTTCCCCAGGACACGCTGGAGCCAGTGCCTATGCGCGTGTCGGCGTCGAGACGGGGGTGATGGGCGCCTCCCCGCACCGGCTGATCGCGATGCTGTACCAGGGCGCGCGGCAGGCGATCGCGCTGGCGCGCATGCATTTGCAGCAGGGCAACGTGCCCGCGCGCGGCGAAGCGATCAGCAAGGCGATCCGGATCGTCGAGAGCGGGCTGCAGGCCTCGCTGAACCGCGACGCAGGCGGCGAGATCGCGGACCGGCTCGACGCGCTGTACGCGTATATCGGCCGGCGCCTGATGGACGCGAACGCGCAGGCGAGCGACGCGATGCTGGTCGAGGTCGACAGGCTGCTCGCGACGCTCGAGGAAGCATGGACGGGCATCGGCCCGGAAGTCGCGCGGATGGCCGCGCAACAGGCAGCGGACGCATCACGATGAATCACAAGGCCGAATACTTCGCACGTTACGAGGCGCTCGCCGCCGTGTCGGGGCGCATGCTGTGCGCCGCCCGCGACGCCGACTGGAGCGCGTTGCCGGGGTTGCAGGCCGAATTCATGCAACTGGTCGACGGGTTGAAGGAAGCCGATCCGGGCGTCGCGCTCGACGAATCGGATCTCGGGCGCAAGCTCGGCCTGATCCGCCGCATCCTGGCCGACGACGCGGCGATCCGCGATCTCGCGAGCCCGGACGTCGCGCGGTTGTCCGCGCTGTTCGAGGCGCGGCGCTCGACCCAGGTATTGACCGATCTCTATCGGGCGCGCGGGTAGGGCCCGTTTTCGGGGCCACGCAAGCGCGTTCCATAGGCAAACACACCCTAGGGTGAGCAGGCTCCGATCATGACCGGTATCGATTCCGTTGCGGCCGCGCTGCTGGCGAGCCGCCTCGACAGCCTGCTGACCGACACCGTCGCGGCGCCCGCCGGCGGCGGTGCGACCGCGCAGGTCGGCACGCCGGGCGCCGGCGCGTCGTCCCCGCCGCCGGCCGGCAGCCCGCCGGCCGCGCCGCCGGCCTCCACGCAGACCGCACTGTCCGAGGTCGGGCGCGTGCTCGACGCGATTTCGCGCGCGGGCGGCGATGCGACCCCTGCGATTGCCGGGCGTACGCCGCTGCTGGCCGATCCCACCGTGCTGCTGACCGATCCGGCCGCGCCGGCGCGCGTTCCCGCTACACCCGCGCCGGCTGCATCCGCGCCGGCCACGTCGTCCCCGCCTGCCTCCGCCGCGGCATCGTCCGCCGCGGCTGTACGCGAAGCGGCCGCGCCGCTGCCGGTCGCGGCGCTGCGTGCGGCGCTCGCGCAGGCCGTGAGCGAGAGCGGCCTCTTCTACGAATCCCATCTGGCGCAGTGGCTGGCCGGCCAGCGTCCGCTCGCGGCGCTGATGCGCGAGCCGCAGGCACGCCTGACGTCCGCCCTCGCGCCGGCCGACCGCGATGCTTCGCCGCCCGGCTCGACCGACGTGCTCGACGAACTGCTGGCGCAGCATTCGCCGCTGCCTGCGCCCGCGCGGGCGGCCGCGCAGCCGGGCACGCCGGCCCAGGGCGGCGCACCGGCTCGCGATCCTGCGCAGGCGATGCCGGCGGCGGCCCGGCAAGGCGGATCGTTGCAGCCCGATCCCGCCGATCCGCTGGGTGCGCATGCCGACACGCGCTGGACGCCCGCGCGGGCCGACCTGGCTGCCGCATCGTCCGATCCGCAGGCGCAGACCCTCGCGACCGTCCATCCGGCCGCCGTACCGATCGTCAGGCAGCAGCTCGATGCGCTCGCGACCGACCAGTTTCGCTGGACCGGCGAGGCCTGGCCGGGTGTGCGGCTCGACTGGACGATCGAGCCTGACGAACCGGGCAACCACGGGGCGCGCGGCGGGGGCGACGACGCGGGCGACGGCATCGCCTGGCGCACGCGCCTGACGCTGACGCTGCCGTCGCTCGGCACGGTCGATGCGGAACTGGTGCTGAACGGCGAGCAGCTCGTCGCGCGGCTGCGCGCGAACCAGACGGGCGCCGACCGCCTCGCGCGCAACGAGGCCGCGCTGCGGCAGCGGCTCGAGGGATCGGGGCTCAAGATCGGCGGGCTGTCGATCCGCGCGGTCGACGACGGGCCGGACGGCTTCGACCTGTTCGCGGCCCAGGCGGCGGCGGCCGCCTATGCGCGCGGCGCGGCCGGTGCCCGGCCGGCGCAGGCGGCCGACGACGAGGCGCCGCGATGAGCATGACGTCCCGCAAGCGCGCGGCCGCGCTCGTCTACGACCCGAAAGGCGGCGACACGGCGCCGCGCGTGGTCGCGAAGGGTTACGGCCTGCTCGCCGAGATGATCGTCGCGCGTGCACGCGATGCGGGGCTGTACGTGCATACGGCGCCGGAGATGGTGTCGCTGCTGATGCAGGTCGATCTCGACGACCGGATTCCGCCGCAGCTCTACCAGGCCGTCGCGGACCTGCTCGCGTGGCTGTACGCGCTCGATCGCACAGATCCCGCGCCGGACGGCGCCGCGCCGCGTTTTCCGCTGCCGCCGTTGCGCTGACGGGCCGGCATCACGCGGTTTCTTACGCAATGCTGTCTCGGCCTTGCAAGGTCGTTCTGATGGTATTTGTCTGCGATCAGTCGGCATTTCATCGCAACGCGAGCGCATCGTGCGTGTTTCTCCGCGCATCCGGCCTGCCGCCGGCGATCCCGGCGGATTGAGCTCGCAATTGATTTATGTAATGATATCCATTCTCATTTTCATGTTGCTCGGCCGGCGCGCATGCATTGCGCGCCGGCCGTTGTTTTGAACGAATGGATACTTCCGCGTGAACGCGCCCGAAACGATCGACCCGCCCAAGGCGGGCATGCCGCGCGCCGGCGTCACCGTGCTGCACCCGGCGGGCCGCCATTTGAGCGACGACGAGCTGGCCGCGCGCCGCCAGCGCTCGCGTCGCGCCACCTTCATCAAGTGGCTGCGCAAGGTGCACGGCTGGGTCGGGCTGTGGGGCGCGGTGCTCGGGCTGCTGTTCGGCGTGACGGGCGTGCTGCTCAATCACCGCGCGCCGCCGCTGAAGATCCCGACCGGCGAGCCGCAGGTCGAGGAGATGCAGGTCGCGCTGCCGGATCCGGTGCCGAAGACGCCGGCCGCGATGACGAAGTGGCTGCAGCAGGAGCTCCATTTCGACGGCAAGCCGGGCCGCATGCGCAAGGAGCCCGCGCAGGCCGTCGCGTGGGGCGACAAGCGCGTGATGCAGCCCGAACACTGGCAGTTCGGCGTATTCGGTCCGCACCAGAACCTGCAGGCCGAATACTGGGTCGGAAACGGCTACGTGTCCGTGAAGCGCACGGGCAATACGTTCCTGACGACGCTGAACAACCTGCATCGCGGCGTCGGGATGAACCTCGGCTGGGTGCTGCTGATGGATACGATCGCAGGGTCGCTGATCCTGCTGTCGCTGACCGGCGTGCTGCTGTGGACCGAACTGAACAAGCGCCGTACGGTCGGCGTCGTGCTGGTGGTCGGTTCGGTTGCCGCCGCGCTTGCTGCCGGCCTGACCTGACCTGACCGGCACGCGCGCCGTGCCGCAGCCGGCGCGATCGTCGTTGGCTGCCGCGGCGGATCAGAGCCCGCAGGTCGCGCCGCGGTTCGCCGCGATCTCGCGCGCGGCCTTCGCGCCTTCGACCTGCAGGATCGTCGGCAGCGATACGTGATTCTTCGCGGCGGTGATCTCGGCGAGGATCGAGATCGCGATTTCCGGCGGCGTCCTGCTGCCGATGTAGATGCCGGCCGGCCCGTGCAGCCGGCCCAGTTCCGCTTCGTTCAGGTCGAATTCGCGCAGCCGCTCGCGCCGCGCCGCATTGTTGCGCCGCGAGCCGAGCGCACCCACGTAGAACGCGGGCGTCTTCAGCGCCTCCATCAGCGCGAGATCGTCGAGCTTCGGATCGTGCGTCAGCGCGATCACGGCCGAACGCGCGTCGAGCTTCATGTCGAGCACCGTATCGTCGGGCATCGTGTGCACGACGCGCGTGCCCGGCACGTCCCACGCATCCGTGTATTCCTCGCGCGGATCGCACACCGTCACCTGGTAGTCGAGCCCGACCGCGATCTGGCACAGATAGCGCGACAACTGGCCGGCGCCGATCACGAGCATCCGGTAGCGCGGCCCGTGGATCGTCACGAGCCGCTCGCCGTCGAACGCGAGAGCGTCGGTCGCCTGCGCGGGCGACAGCGACGCGCGGCCGGTCGCGAGCGTCATCGTGCGCGTGACGAGGCGGCCGGCCTCGACTTCCGCACACAATGCGGCAATCCCGCTGTCGCGCGTGAGCGGTTCGAGCACGAGCTGGATCGTGCCGCCGCAAGGCAGCCCGAAGCGGTGCGCTTCCTCGGCCGTCACGCCGTACTTGAGCGCTTCCGGGCGCGCGTCGGCCGCGATCCCGCTCGCGTGCACGCGGGCGATCAGGTCGTCTTCGATACACCCGCCGGACACGGAGCCGACCACCAGGCCGTCCTCGCGTACCGCGAGCATCGCGCCTTCGGGGCGCGGCGACGAGCCCCACGTCTTCACGACCGTCACGAGCAGCACGCGGCGCCCTTCTTCGAGCCAGCGCGCGCTGGACTTCAATACATCGAGATCGACGCTTTCCATCATCTTCTTCCTGTTGCCGGGCGCGCCCGCCGATGCGGGCCGCGGTTCGATGGCGCGATTATGAACCGGCCGCGGCAAGCGTGCAGGCAACGGGGAACGCGCAAAACGGGGAAGGGCGCCGTACAGCGGCAAGGAAGGCGGGCAGGACGGCCCGTGACGGGCCGTCGGCAGGTTGCCGGGCGGAGGCATCCGCCCGGCGGGGCGATGCGTCAGAGCGAGCCCAGATACTGCGTCAGGTTGCGGATGTTGTTGTCATACGCGTTCGGCGAGCCAAGCTCGACGCCGCCGCTGCGCACGTAGTACTCGAACGGCACGGAGCGCGTGCCGAAGAACGGCAGGAAGTTGTCCGGCTGCAGCGTCGTGCCGTTCAGGCCGATCGCCCAGTTCCTCGACTTGTACAGCTCGAGATCGCGGATCGTTGCCTGGACCAGGTTCGTCTCCGACGCGCGAATCGCGGCGATGCGCTGCGTCAGCGTTTCGATGTTCGCCTGGTATGCGCTCGGCTCGCCGACCGAGACGCCACGCGCGCGGACGTAGTAGCTGAACGGCAGGTTGCGCTCGGTGAAGAACGTCAGGAAACCGTCCGGTGCCAGCGTATCCCCGTTCAGCCCGATCGCCCAGTTCTTGCTTTGATAATCCTTCAGCCCCGCAATCGTCTGGTTGGCCGCGCTGATTTCGACCTTCGCCGTGACGTTGACCAATGTATTGCTCATGAAAGACCTCTCTGGTTCTTGTTGAACTTCGGACAGGTGCAGCGACATGCCTCCGGATGGAGGCAATACGATACCAGCGACCGGATTAACCGGTTTAAATTGTTTTATTTAAAAATGTGCTGAAAATTCTTTTTTGAATGCGCGATGAATTTCCGTTTAATGAAAAATCGATCCGATGAAATCGATTGCAGCGCGCCGCGCTCCCGCTGCGGCGCATACTCTGTCTGGTCCGGGCTGGACGAGGCACACGGCCAGCCGACTTGAATACTAGTTTGGCCGATGCAAGAGTTCAATGCTGGCCGAGATATTATTTTCTGCTATTCATATTCAATTCGACCGTGTTGTATTTTTAATCGATCGACTTTGTGATCGGGGTTGAATATATCGGCATTCGAAAAACGGCAAATTAAAATCGGAATTACCGTGTGGATCGTTGCACGAAAAGCAACGTGGCGCGTGGAGCAGGGGAAGGGAGGGGGAATGCGGGGCCGGTATCCGGCCCCGCGGGTGCGCACCGTGCCGTGTGCGGCACGGCGGCGCTCAGTGCGCGTCGTGGTGACCGTGCGCGAGCTTCGAGTGATGTCGCGAGTACAGGAAGTAGATCACGAGGCCGATCACGAGCCAGATGCCGAATGCGGCCCATGTGACGGGTTGCAGGTTCAGCATCAGGAACAGGCACGCGGCGACCGCGAGGATCGGCACCACGGGCACGCCCGGGCAGCGGAATGCGCGCGGCAGGTCGGGATGCGTGCGGCGCAGCACGAGCACCGCGATCGACACCATCGAGAACGCCGCGAGCGTGCCGATGTTGATCAGCTCGGCGAGCACGTTGAGCGGCACGAGCGCGGCAATCAGCCCGAAGAACAGGCCGACGAGCCAGGTCGTCAGGAACGGCGTCGCGTAGCGCGGGTGCACGCGCGACAGCGCGGCCGGCAGCAGCCCGTCGCGCGACATCGCGAAGATCACGCGCGTCTGGCCGTAGCTCATCACGAGGATCACGGTCAGCATGCCGAGCACCGCGCCGAGATCGATGAAGCCCGCGACCCACTTCTCGCCGGCGATCTGCAGCGCGTACGAGATCGGGTGCGAGATGTTCGCGTACTGGGCCGCCGGCACGATGCCGGTCGCGACCGCGGCGACCGTCACGTACAGCACCGCGCACACCGCGAGCGACGCGATGATGCCGATCGGCAGGTCCCGTTTCGGGTTCTTCACTTCCTCGGCCGCCGACGACACCGCGTCGAAGCCGATGAACGCGAAGAACATCACGGCTGCCGCGCCGAACACGCCGTTCCAGCCGTGCGGCATGAACGGCTTCCAGTTCGCGGGCGTCACGTGGAACAGGCCGACCGCGATCACGAGCAGCACGACCGACACCTTGATGAACACCATGATGTTGTTGATGCGGGTCGACTCGCGGATGCCGATCGACAGCAGCGTCGTGATCACGATCATCACGAGGAACGCGGGCAGGTTGAACCACGTGACGACGCCCGGCACGGCGCCGGGCGCGGCCGTCAGCACGGCCGGCAGCGACAGCCCGAAGCCCTGCAGCAGCGACTGCAGGTAGCCCGACCAGCCGACCGACACGGCCGACGACGCGAGGCCGTACTCGAGCATCAGGTCCCAGCCGATGATCCACGCGACGAGCTCGCCGAGCGTCGCGTACGAATACGTGTAGATCGAGCCGGCAACGGGGATCGTCGACGCGAACTCCGCATACGACAAGGCGGCCAAGCCGCACGCGATCGCGGCGATCACGAACGACAGCATCAGTGCGGGGCCGGCTTGCACGGCGCCGGTGCCGGTCAGCACGAAAATGCCGGTGCCGATGATCGCGCCGATGCCGAGGAAGGTGAGGTCGATCGCGCCGAGCGCTTTCTTGAGCCCGGCGGCGTGTGCGCCGGCGATCATTCGATCGACGTTTTTCTTGCGGAAGAGGGACATTGCGGATGAATCGCCAGCACGCGCAGGCACGGCGCGCCGACTAAGTAAAAACCCATAATTTTAGCCGATTTGGCGTGCAAGCCCTGCTGCGGTGCAGCGGCGTGCCGCGGAATCGGCCGATAAAACAAGCGCTTGCGCGCGAAACGGGCGGGGGTTGAAGGCGACGCGGCGTGCGCCGCGTCATGGAATCGGACGAATCCGAGTATTCGGGCGAAGGCGAGTCGCGCCGGTCAGGCGCCGGCCGTGGGCGCCATGTCGACGAGCCGGTTGCTCATCACGTAGAACGTGAGTTCCGCGTTGTTCGACAGCCGCATCTTCTCGAGCAGCCGCGACCGGTACACGCTCACCGTCTTCACCGACAGCGACAGCGTGTTCGCGATGTCGGTGAGCCGCTTGCCCGACGCGAGCATGCAGAGCGTCTGGTATTCGCGGTCGGACAGCTTCTCGTGCGGCAGCGGCTCGTTCTCGAACGATACGTATTCGGCGAGCGCCTCGGCCATCGCGGGGCTCACGTACTTGCGGCCGGCCGCGACCTGCTGGATTGCGCCGATCATCTGCGCGGCGTTGACCGTCTTCGACAGGTAGCCGGCCGCGCCGGCCTTCAGCGCGCGCACCGCGTACTGGTCCTCGCGGTACATCGAGAACATCAGCACCGGCGTGCGCGACAGCTTGCGCTTGAGGCGCTTGAGCACCTCGATGCCGTTCGTGTCGGGCAGCGAGATGTCGAGCAGGATCACGTCGAATTCCTGTTTGTCGACGGCCGCCATCGCGTCGCCGCCGGTTTCGGCTTCGGTGACGTCGCGCGCGATGCCGCGGTCGATCAGCAACTGGCGAATCCCTTGCCGGACGATCGCGTGATCATCCACGAGCAGGATGTTCAGGCTCATGACGACCTCACGAAAGCGACGCGCGGCGGGCCGCGACGGGCACCGCGAGCAGCGAATCCCACGCGAAGCGCGCGACGACGCGCGTGCCGCGGCCGGTTTCCGGCGTGGCCGTCTCGAAGCTGCCGCCGAACGCCTCGCAGCGGGCGCGCATGCCGGCGAGGCCGTAGCCGCTGCGGCGGCTGCGCGCGAAACCGGTCCCATCGTCGGTGACCATGAGTGTCAGATGCGTGCCGTCCGTGACGATCCGTACGTCGACCGACGTCGCGCGGGCGTGCTTCGCGACGTTCGACAGCGCTTCCTGTGCGACGCGGAATACCGCGAGCGCGCTGGCGCCGGCGATCTGCGTGAGGCGCGCGTCGGCCGCACACACGAAGCTCGTGCGCAGGCCCGTGCGGGCCGCGTGCGTGTCGATCCACGACGACAGCGCGCCGATCATGCCTGCGTCGAGCGCCGGCGTGTCGCGTTCGTCGATCAGCCGGCGATTCGCGTCGGTGGCGGCGTCGAGCGCCTGCTGCGCCAGCGCCAGCGCGCGCAGGCAGCCTTCCGGCGCATCGGCCGGCAGCCACGTTTGAACGTTTGCGAGTGCGAAACGCGCGGCGGTCAATTCGGCGCCGAGCCCGTCGTGCAGCTCGCCGGCCAGGTGGCGGCGGGCCGCTTCGTCGGCGGCGAGCAATTGGGCGGACAGGGCTGCGATCCGTGCGGCGGAGGCGTCGCGTTTCGACGCGGTGTCGGCAACGGGCGGAGTAGCGGCGCAGCTGTGCACTCGCTGCCGCGAAGGGAACGGGGCGTGGGCGCCCGAGGGCGCGTTAAGCGACGTATCCATGACTCTCCCTGCTGTCAGAAAGCGGTTCAGACACCGGCTGGCTGCGTGGATCGGCTGCCGTTTCGATGACGGTCGCCGCCAGAGAATCGCGCCATGCCGAGGTAACAAAAGTTACATCTTGTAACACTTGCATCCGACCCTTCCACTCTCGTTCAAACGGCAACCATGCGCGCCGAATAATATCTCAAAATTTCTGAAAAGGTCATGTCGGGCGGACATTTAAGGGTAAATGTGAATAATCGGAATGAACCTGTTGTAGGAAAAACACTGACACCCGAACACCCGGCGGTGACGTATCCAAATGTAACTATTTGAGATGAGATGGTCCCAGTTTGTTACGAATTCGCCAAGTCCGGACGAAAAAAAACCGGAGCTTTCGCTCCGGTTCTTTGATGCGGCACAAATTTCGGGGGCAGATCAGTCCACGAAGGCGCGCTCGATCACGTAGTGGCCCGG
This sequence comes from Burkholderia sp. BCC1972, assembly GCF_905339605.1. Classification (NCBI taxonomy): domain Bacteria; kingdom Pseudomonadati; phylum Pseudomonadota; class Betaproteobacteria; order Burkholderiales; family Burkholderiaceae; genus Burkholderia; species Burkholderia sp. BCC1972. Next base: position 151,222 of record NZ_CAJPGH010000013.1, read on the forward strand.
CGCGCTGTTCTTGCCTTCGACGAGGCCGGCCTGCTTCAGCAGGTCGGTCGTGTCCTTCAGCATCGCGGTGCTGCCGCACAGCATCACGCGGTCGTTTTCCGGCGAGAACGGCGGGACGTCGAGATCCGTAAACAGCTTGCCCGTCGCGATCAGGTCGGTGATCCGGCCTTCGTTGTCGAACGCTTCGCGCGTGACCGTCGGGTAGTAGACGAGCTTTTCCTTGATGATGTCGCCCAGGTACTCGTGGCCCGGCAGGTCGTGCTTGATGTAGTCCATGTACGCGAGCTCGCCCTTCAGGCGGCACGTGTGCGTCAGGATCACCTTGTCGAAGCGCTCGTAGATCTCCGGATCGCGGATGATCGACATGAACGGCGCGAGGCCCGTGCCCGTCGACAGCATCCACAGCGTCTTGCCCGGCAGCAGGTTGTCGGCGACCAGCGTGCCCGTCGGCTTCTTGCCGATCAGCACCGTGTCGCCCACCTTCAGGTGCTGCAGGCGCGACGTCAGCGGGCCGTTCTGCACCTTGATGCTGAAGAATTCGAGATGCTCTTCGTAGTTCGGGCTGACGATCGAGTAGGCGCGCGCGAGCGGCTTGCCGTCGACCTCGAGGCCGACCATCGTGAATTCGCCGTTGTTGAAGCGCAGGCTCGCCTCACGGGTGCAGGTGAAGCTGAACAGCGTGTCGGTCCAGTGATGGACGGATTGGACGGTGGCGGTGTCGTATTTGCTCATGGCTTTGAAAACGGACGCGCGTAGCGGACGCGTGTAACGGGCCCAAAAACGGGCAAAAAACCGAGTGCGGCGGCCCGATCGCGGATCGGCCGGCCGGCGCGTCGGACACGCGCCTTCTCGATGACAGACGTTTGAGGAACTCGTTATTTTACCCTGTGGGCGCGAATCGCGGGCTTGACCCGCGTGGCCGCGCGGATTTGGCGCAACAAATCCTTGCAACGAGCTTTCAGTGATCGGCCGCGCGCCGCCCGGTACCGGGGAACGTCATTGCGGATCGAGGCGCAGGCGCGCGATGTACGGCAGGTGGTCCGACAGCCACGCGGCCTCGCCGGCGGGCGCGCGCCATTCGAGCGGCGTCAGGCCGCGCACGAACATCTTGTCGAGCGCGAGCGCCGGCGAGAACGCGGGGAACGTGCGGCCCGATTCGCCGAGCAGCGTCGCGACCTCGGACATCCCGATCTCGCCGAACAGCGCGACCGAATCGTTGCGCCAGTCGTTGAAGTCGCCGGCGAGCATCAGCGGGCCGTCGCCCGCGTTGCGCACGATCCAGTGCGCGATCCAGTGCATCTGGCGCAGCCGCGCGGCGCGCGTGAGCGCAAGGTGCGCGCACAGCAGCGTGACCGGGCGCGCACCCGCGAGCGTCGCACGCGCGACGAGCAGCCCGCGCCGCTCGAAGCGGTGCGCGGAGATGTCCCAGCGGCCGCCGAGGTCGAGCGGATGCGGCGACAGGATCGCATTGCCGTGCCGCCACGACGGCTTGAACACGTTCGGCCCGAGCGCGATCTGCCAGTCGAGCGCATGCGCGATCTCGGTGGCCTGGCAATGCCACACGTCGTCGACCGCGTCGTCCATCTGCGCGCCGAAGCCGGGCGCGAGCACGGGGCGCGGCATGCGGCGCGCCATCGCTTCCTGCAGGAAATACACGTCGGCGTGCGTCGACTGCATCCAGTTGCGCATCGCGTTCCACGCGGTGAAGCCGAGCGGCGAGCGGCCCTTGTGCAGGTTCCAGCTGACCGCGGTGATTTCGTCGGGCGCGGCGTGCGGTTCGGCGAAAGGCAAGGACAGGGCGTCGGCGGACATGACGCTCAGTCCTTCGCGACGTGCGCACGCACGCGGTACACGAGATGCGGATGCTGATCGACGAGCGTCCAGTCGGTCCATGCATCGCCGCCGACCGTCAGGCCGGGGTGGCTCGCGACGATCTGCCGCGGCGACACGGGCACGCACGGATCGCTGCGCGTCGCGCTTTCGTCGTCGAGCGTTTCCTGCACGTCGAGCGCAAGCGATACCGTGTTCGCGCCGGTGTCGACGGTGAGCGGCGCGACGGTGACCGAACGCGTGCGTTCGGTCGGCACGACCCGCGCGGCATTGCCGCAGCCGACGGGCACGGCGGACGGATAGCGATGGGTGTCGGTGCGGGACTGGCCCACGGTGGTGCGCTGCTGGAATGTGTCGATCGTCTGACCGTCGCGCTGCACCTGGATTTCCCACGCGACGGAGGCCGGCGCGGGGCTTTGCGCATGGGCGGCGAGCGCGACGCTCGCTAGCAGGACGGCCAGGCCGTGTTTCAGCATGAAACGTCTCCGGAAACGCGCAATAGCGGGGAACGGACGCACATCTTACGCCCGATCGATTTCGATCGTGATGTGACAGGACCGGCGGCGACAGGTTCGCCGCACGATTCGGTCCTGTTCAAAAGGTAGGGCCGTGCCGTGCATTTTCAAGCGAAGAAGCGCGCGAACTCGGCGACGGGCGCGCGCTCGGTGACGAGGCGGTTCTCGATCGCGTCGGGGTCCGCATGGCCGAGCGACATCCCGCAGACGAGCTGTTCGTTGGGGGGGATGCCGAGGTGGTCGGCGACGATCCGGTGAAACGGCACGAACGCGGCCTGCGGGCAGGTATCGAGCCCGCGTGCGCGCGCGGCCGTCATCACGCCCTGCAGGAACATCCCGCAGTCGAGCCAGGCCCCTAACGTCATCACGCGGTCGAGCGTGAAGAACAGCGCGACCGGCGCATCGAAGAAACGGAAGTTGCGCGCGTGCTGCGCGTGCATGCGCGCCTTCTCGTCGCGGCCGATGTTCAACAGCCCGTACAGGTCCCAGCCCACCTTGCGGCGCCGGTCGATATACGGCGACACCCATTCGCGCGGGTAGTAGTCGTATTCGGCGACGTACTTCTCGTCGCGCGCGGGATCGTCGTACGCCGCGGTGAGCGCGGCGGCGAGCGCATCGCGCGTGGCGCCCGTCGCGACGTACACGCGCCATGGCTGGATGTTGGTGCCCGACGGCGCGCGGCTCGCGGCTTCGAGGATCGCCTCGAGCGTGTCGCGCGGCACGGGTGTCGGCAGGAAGGCGCGGATCGCGCGGCGCGACGTGAGCGCCGTGTCGACGGCGTCGATCGCATCGGCATCGACGCGCGGGGAAGCAGCGGGGACGGACATCGGCATACCTTTCGGGCATCGCGCGACGCGCCGTGCGGGCGCCGTCGGCAACGCCGGCGCGGCGGGTGGGTGAACCAACGATCATACGCCGCGGCGCGCGGCCGTGCAGCGCACGCGAAGTGTTAGCAGCAGACTCGCGCGGCTGCTTGCTTGCGCGGGAATACTGGATCGCTACACTGAAATCGTAAGGGTCTGATGAGTGTGTGACAGCGAGTGCAAGCGAGGTTGGTATGACGACGGCGATGGTGAAACAGGAACTGGCGGTGGCGTCCTTCAGCACGGTGTACGACCTCGAGCAGGTCGAGGCCGCGCTGAGCGACCTGAACGAGAGCGCGAGCGATGCATTGCGCGCCACTTACGAGCGGATGCTCAAGACGGGGAATCTGCGCTTCTGCGTGAAGCCGAACCGGATGCCGTCGTTCGACGAGCTCGGCGAAGCGTTGCCGAATTTCGGCGAACCGCTCGACGACGTGCGCAAGCAGGTCGCGTTGTGCCTGGAGACGGAAGACCGGCTCGAACTGATGCCGATCCTGCTGCTCGGGCCGCCCGGGATCGGCAAGACGCATTTCGCGAAGGCGCTCGCACAACTGCTCGGCACCGCGTACCACTACGTGCCGATGAGTTCGCTGACGGCCGGCTGGATCCTGTCGGGCGCGTCGTCGCAATGGAAGAACGCGAAGCCCGGCAAGGTGTTCGAGGCGCTCGTGAACGGCAGCTACGCGAACCCGGTGATCGCGGTCGACGAGATCGACAAGGCCGGCAGCGATGCGCAATACGATCCGCTCGGCGCGCTGTATGCGTTGCTCGAGCACGACACCGCGCGCGCGTTCGTCGACGAATTCGCGGAAGTGCCGATCAATGCAGGCAACGTGATCTGGATCGCGACGGCGAACGACGCGCAGGCGATTCCGGAGCCGCTGCTCAACCGGATGAACGTGTACGAGATCGCGCCGCCCGATGCGGCCGGCGCGCGCCGGATCGCGCAGACGATCTACGACGAGATCCGCACGTCGCATGCGTGGGGGCGGCGCTTCCCCGACATGCTTGGCGACGACGCGCTCGACGTGCTCGCCGCGACGCCGCCGCGCACGATGCGCCGCGCACTGCTGCATGCATTCGGCGCAGCGCGGCTCGACGGCCGCGATGTGATCGCGCCGCGCGACATCCGCGCGGACGAGGGCGCCGCGAAGCGCCGGCCGATCGGCTTCTGACACGGCGGCGCGCGCACGGCCGCAGCGTGCGCGCGCCGCGCTGCGGATGCGCTCAGCAAGCGGGCGAACCGGGACGTACAATTCTCTTCTCTCCCTTCGACGCGTTAGCGGCGCGAAATGTCATGGAGCAGATGGATTGTGTCGTGATCGGCGCAGGTGTCGTCGGTCTGGCGATTGCGCGGGAACTGGCCGCGCGCGGACGTGAAACGATCGTGCTCGAGGCGGCCGACGCGATCGGCACCGGCACGAGTTCGCGCAACAGCGAAGTGATTCACGCGGGGCTCTACTATCCGCGCGGGTCGCTGAAGGCGACGTCGTGCGTGCATGGCCGCGACATGCTGTATGCATTCTGCGAGACGCATCACGTGCCGCACCGGCGCACGGGCAAGCTGCTCGTCGCGACGAGCGCCGCGCAGGTGAAGCAGTTGAAGGCGATCGCCGCGCGCGCGGCCGAAAACGGCGTGCTCGACCTGCTGCCGCTCACGCGTGCGGAGGCGCAGACGCTCGAGCCCCAGCTCGAATGCGTGGAGGCGTTGTTCTCGCCGTCGACGGGCATCGTCGACAGCCACCAGCTGATGCTCGCGCTGCTCGGCGACGCGGAACGCGACGGCGCGATGTGCGCGCTGCAATCGCCGGTCGAATCGATCGACGTGCTGCGCGGCGGGCGCTTCGTCGTGCGCACGGGCGGCCACACGCCGACCGAGATCGAGGCCGCGTGCGTGATCAACAGCGCGGGCCTCGGTGCGCAGGCGCTCGCGCGCCGCACGCGCGGGCTCGATCCGCGCTGGGTGCCGCCGCTCTATCTCGCGCGCGGCAATTACTTCAGCCTGTCGGGCCGCGCGCCGTTCTCGCACCTGATCTACCCGATGCCCGATCGCGCGGGGCTCGGCGTGCACCTGACCTTCGATCTCGGCGGGCAGGCGCGCTTCGGCCCGGACGTCGAATGGTGCGACTCGCTGCGCTACGAAGTCGATCCGGCGCGGGCGACCGCGTTCTACGCGTCGATCCGCGCGTTCTGGCCGGGCCTGCCCGACGACGCGCTGCAGCCGGCGTACGCGGGCATCCGGCCGAAGCTCGCGGGGCCTGGCGAGCCGCCGGCCGATTTCATCGTGCAGGGGGCCGCGCAGCATGGCGTGCGCGGGCTCGTGAACCTGTTCGGCATCGAGTCGCCGGGGCTCACCGCGTCGCTCGCGCTCGCGCAGCGCGTGGGCGAGATGACGTCGCGTGCATGACGCATCCGGCTCGCGCCCGCGCGGGCCGGATGCGTGAAATTCCCGTGTGAAATCCCTTATCTCCGGCATTTCGGCGCGCACATTTATGCGCTTGAGCGTTATTCTGTTGACGGGCTGTCGCCAGAACAGCTTTCAAACCGATAACGTTGGAGCGAGTCCCCCATGAAAACATCCCGTCGGAGTTTCCTGATTACGAGCATTGGTGCCGTGTCCGCGCTGGCGCTGTCGCGCGAAGCGCTGGCCGATGCGCCGATGCTGTCGGAGACGGATCCGACCGCCGTGGCGCTCGGCTACAAGGCCGATGCCACGAAGGTCGACAAGACGAAGTACCCGAAATACGCAGCGGGCCAGGATTGTGCGGCCTGCATGCTGTACCAGGGCAAGAAGGGCTCGGCATCGGGCCCGTGCGGCGCCTTCCCCGGCAAGCAGGTGTCGGCGAAGGGCTGGTGCAGCGCTTTCTCGAAGATGGGTTGAGTCCGTGCGGCATCGTGCGATGCCGCATTGTGGCGAAAACCGCAAAACGCCCGCCGTCGAAAGATGGCGGGCGTTTTTTAATGCTTGAAAACGGTTCCGGCGCTTTCTACACTCGCTGCAAACCTGCGCGCCGCGACCCACCCGCGCGCCGCACCGCCCGATACGGCGAAATCACGAGGACGAGGCACGCATGGCGACGATTGCGAATTCAACCAAAACGGTCCGGCCCGAGCGTGCGCTGAACCGCCGTGCGGTGGCCGCTGCCGTGATCGGCAACGCGCTCGAGTGGTACGACTTCACGGTGTTCGGATTCATGACGGTCGTGATCGCCGAGCTGTTCTTCCCGACCTCCAGCGAATATTCGTCGCTGCTCCTCACCACCGCGACGTTCGGCGTCGCGTTCTTCATGCGCCCGATCGGCGGCATCGTGTTCGGACTGTACGCGGATCGCGCGGGCCGCAAGGCCGCGCTGTCGCTCGTGATCCTGCTGATGACGGCCGGCATCTTCCTGCTCGCGATCGCGCCGCCCTACGCGGCGATCGGCATCGGCGGCCCGATCCTGATCGTGCTCGGCCGGCTGCTGCAGGGCTTCTCCGCGGGCGGCGAATTCGGCAGTGCGACGGCGCTGCTGATCGAGGCGGCGCCGTTCTCGAAACGCGGTTTCTACGGCAGCTGGCAGATGGCGAGCCAGGCAGCCGCGCTGCTGATCGGCGCGCTCGTCGGCGCGGCCGTCACGCGCGGGCTGTCGCACGACGCGCTGCGCAGCTGGGGCTGGCGCGTGCCGTTCATCCTCGGGCTCGTGATCGGCCCGATCGGCTTCTACATCCGCCGCCATCTCGCCGATTCCGAAGCGTTCCTGCATGCGCAGCAGAGCGCGCGCCGCGCGACGCTCGGCGAAGTGTTCACGCGCTACCCGCGCGAGGTGCTGTGCGGGCTCGGCTCGGTGATCGCGCTGACGGTGACGATCTACGTGCTGATCAGCTATCTGCCGACCTTCGCGGTGAAGCAGCTGAAGCTGCCGTACTCGGAATCGTTCTACGCGGTGATCGTCGGCAACCTGCTGCTGATGGTGCTGTCGCCGATCGCGGGCGCATGGTCCGATCGCATCGGCCGCAAGGGGCTGTCGCTGTGGTCGCTGGTGCTGACGCTCGCGCTGATGTATCCGCTGTTCGCCTGGCTCGATGCGGCGCCGAGCATCGGGCGGCTGATCGCGGTGCAGGCCGTGCTGTCGGTGACGCTCGCGGGCTACTACGGACCGTTCGGCGCGATGATCGCCGAGCTGTTCCCGGCCAACGTGCGCTCGACCGGGCTGTCGATCGCGTACAACGTCGCGGTGATGCTGTTCGGCGGCTTCGGGCAGTTCATCGTCACGTGGCTGATCAAGGTGACGGGCACGCCGCTCGCGCCGACCTATTACGTGATGGCCGGGATCGCGCTGTCGATCGTCGCGGTCGCATTCGTGCCCGCGCGCAGTGCCGACCTCGACGCGCCGGCGTGATCGCATGACGGATTGAAGACGGTCATCGGATCGTTTCGTAAAACGCAATGATGGGTGGCCCGAAGACGAAAGCAGCCTCGCTGAACCGACGCGTTCGCGCCCGAATTGTTTAGTTGTCGAACGAAACTTGCGCCGAATGAACGGAACTGTCGCTCGCGCGCGTTTTTCGCATTTTTCATTCGCGCGATACATCGGCAAAAACCCGCGTGGGTGCGTCTAGAAGAGTTTTTTCTCCAGCTTGTTGCCGCATCGTTAGCTCAAGTAATATCCGCGTACGCCGGACCCTGGCGGGACCGGTTCCGATCTGGAGACCTGGAGGAAACATGGAATACAACCGTCTGTTGCACACCCTGCGTGTTACCGCCATTGCAGGCGTGGCAGCGGCATCGCTCGGCGTCGCGGGCTCTGCATTCGCACAGATCCCGAACAAAACGCTCGTCTACTGCTCAGAAGGCAGCCCGGCGGGTTTCGATTCCGCGCAATTTACGACCGGCGTCGATTTCACCGCCGCCACGTTCACCGTCTACAACCGCCTCGTCGAATTCGAGCGCGGCGGCACGAAGGTCGAGCCGGGCCTCGCCGAGAAGTGGGACGTATCGTCCGACGGCAAGGTGTACACGTTCCACCTGCGCCACGGCGTGAAGTTCCACACGACCGACTTCTTCAAGCCGACGCGTGAATTCAACGCGGACGACGTCGTGTTCTCGTTCGAGCGCATGCTCGACCCGAACAATGCGTTCCGCAAGGCGTACCCGGTGTCGTTCCCGTACTTCACCGACATGGGCCTCGACAAGCTGATCACGAAGATCGAGAAGGTCGATCCGTACACCGTGAAGTTCACGCTGGCCGAGCCGAATGCGCCGTTCATCCAGAACATGGCGATGGAATTCGCGTCGATCCTGTCGGCCGAATACGGCGACCAGTTGATGAAGGCCGGCAAGGCCGCCGACATCAACCAGAAGCCGGTCGGTACGGGCCCGTTCATCTTCCGCAGCTACACGAAGGACGCGACGATCCGCTTCGATGGCAATCCTGATTACTGGAAGAAGGGCGAAGTGAAGATCTCGAAGCTGATCTTCTCGATCACGCCGGATCCGGGCGTGCGCGTGCAGAAGATCAAGCGCAACGAATGCCAGGTGATGAGCTACCCGCGCCCGGCCGACATCGCGACGCTGAAGGCCGACTCGAACGTCGACATGCCGTCGCAGGCCGGCTTCAACCTCGGCTACCTCGCGTACAACGTCGAGCACAAGCCGGTCGACAAGCTCGAAGTGCGTCAGGCGCTCGACATGGCGATCAACAAGAAGGCGATCCTCGAGTCCGTCTACCAGGGCGCCGGCCAGGCCGCGAACGCACCGGTGCCGCCGACCCAATGGTCGTACGACAAGAACCTGAAGCTGCCGGCCTACGACACCGCGAAGGCGAAGGCGCTGCTCGCGAAGGCAGGCTTCCCGAACGGTTTCGAGATCACGCTGTGGGCGATGCCCGTGCAGCGCGCGTACAACCCGAACGCCCGCCTGATGGCCGAGATGATCCAGGCCGACTGGGCGAAGATCGGTGTGAAGGCGAAGATCGTCACGTACGAGTGGGGCGAGTACATCAAGCGCGCGCACTCGGGCGAGCAGGACACGATGCTGATCGGCTGGACGGGCGACAATGGCGATCCGGACAACTGGCTCGGCACGCTGCTCGGCTGCGAAGCGATCAAGGGCAACAACTTCTCGCACTGGTGCTACAAGCCGTTCGACGAACTGGTCCAGAAGGGCCGTACGACGACGGGCCAGGACGCACGGACGAAGCTCTACACGCAGGCCCAGCAGATCTTCGCGCAACAGCTGCCGTTCTCGCCGATCGCGAACTCGACGGTCTACCAGCCGGTGCGCAAGAACGTGGTCGACATGCGTATCGAACCGCTCGGCTATGCCCGCTTCGACGGTGTTGGCGTGAAGTAACACACCTGTCGTAAGCTGTCGCGAAGACCGGCTAACTCATCCGGCGGCGGGAGGCCAAAAGCTTCCCGTCGCCGGTCGCACATTTCCCACAAGAAAATACGAGACGCATCATGCTCAGATTCGTGTTGCGCCGCGTGGGCATGGTGATCCCGACTTTCATCGGCATCACCATCCTGGCGTTTGCGCTGATTCACCTGATACCGGGCGATCCCATCGAAGTGATGATGGGCGAGCGCGGCGTCGACCCCGCGATGCACGCAGAGGCGATGAAACGCCTCGGGCTCGACCAGCCGCTGCCCCTGCAGTACGTCCACTACATCGGCCGGGCGCTGCATGGCGACCTCGGCATGTCGATCATCACCAACACGAGCGTCGCGGGCGAATTCTTCGCGCGCTTCCCGGCGACCGTCGAGCTGTCGCTGTGCGCGCTCGTGTTCGCGCTCGCGGTCGGGCTGCCGGCCGGCGTGATCGCCGCGCTGCGGCGCGGTTCCGTCATCGACCACGGCGTGATGGGCACCGCGCTCACCGGCTACTCGATGCCGATCTTCTGGTGGGGGCTGATCCTCATCATGGTGTTTTCGTCATACCTCGGCTGGACGCCCGTGTCGGGGCGCATCGCCGTCGAATACGATTTCCCGCACCCGACGGGCTTCATGCTGATCGACGCGCTGCTCGCGCCGGACGAAGGCTCGTTCAAGTCGGCGGTGAGCCACCTGATCCTGCCCGCGATCGTGCTCGGCACGATCCCGCTCGCGGTGATCGCGCGGATGACGCGCTCGTCGATGCTCGAAGTGCTGCGCGAGGACTACATCCGCACCGCCCGCGCGAAGGGGCTGTCGCCCGTGCGCGTGGTCGTCGTGCATGCGCTGCGCAACGCGCTGATCCCGGTCGTCACCGTGATCGGCCTGCAGATCGGCACGCTGCTCGCGGGCGCCGTGCTGACCGAGACGCTCTTTTCGTGGCCCGGTGTCGGCAAGTGGCTGATCGATGCGATCGGCCGCCGCGACTATCCGGTCGTCCAGGGCGGCATCCTGTTGATCGCGACGCTCGTGATCGTCGTGAACCTGGTCGTCGACCTGCTGTACGGCGTGCTGAATCCGCGCATCCGCCACACGAGGTAATTCCATGAGCAATCTGCAAAACACCCTGCCGACCGAATCCGCGCCGGCCGGCGGCCGTGCGCTCGCGTTGCGCGAGTTCTGGGCCAACTTCTCGCGCAACCGCGGCGCCGTCGGCGCCGGCATCGTCGTGATCGTGCTGATCGCAGTCGCGCTGCTCGCGCCGCTGATTGCGCCGCACAGCCCGGTCGAGCAATATCGCGATTTCGTGAAGATCCCGCCCGCGTGGCTCGCGGGCGGCAACTGGCAATTCATCCTCGGCACCGACGAAGCGGGCCGCGACATTCTTTCGCGACTGATGTTCGGCGCGCGGATGTCGTTCTGGATCGGCTTCGTGTCGGTCGTGCTCGCGCTGATCCCCGGCATCGTGCTCGGGCTCGTCGCCGCGTTCTTCCAGAAGTGGGCCGACACGCCCGTGATGCGCATCATGGACGTGCTGCTCGCGCTGCCGTCGCTGCTGCTCGCGGTCGCGGTCGTCGCGATCATCGGCCCGGGCCTCACCAACACGATGTTCGCGATCGCGATCGTCGCGCTGCCGGCCTATGTGCGCCTGACGCGCGCGTCGGCGCTCGGCGAGCTGCAGAAGGAATACGTGACGGCGTCGCGCGTGGCCGGTGCCGGCACGCTGCGCCTGATGTTCTCGCAGGTGCTGCCCAACTGCACGGCGCCGCTGATCGTGCAGGCGACGCTCGGCTTCTCGTCGGCGATCCTCGACGCGGCCGCGCTCGGCTTCCTCGGCCTCGGCGTGCAACCGCCGACCGCCGAGTGGGGCGCGATGCTGGCCTCCGCGCGCGACTACATCGACAACGCGTGGTGGATCGTGACGATGCCTGGCCTGTCGATCCTGATTTCGGTGCTCGCGATCAACCTGCTCGGCGACGGGCTGCGTGACGCGCTCGATCCCAAACTGAAACGGATGGCGTGACCATGAGCCAAAATCTACTGACCATCCGCAATCTCGCGGTGAACTTCAACGGCCTGCCCGCTGTCGACCGGATCAACATGTCGATCGCGCCGGGCGAGGTGGTCGGCGTCGTCGGCGAATCGGGCTCGGGCAAGAGCGTGACGATGATGGCGCTGATGGGCCTGATCGACGCGCCGGGCAAGGTGACGGCCGACGAGGTCACGTTCAACGGCGTGGATCTCTTGAAGGCGTCGCCGAAGGCGCGCCGCAAGATCGTCGGCAAGGACATCGCGATGGTGTTCCAGGACGCGCTGACGAGCCTGAACCCGAGCTACACGGTCGGCTACCAGATCAAGGAGGTGCTGAAGCTGCACGAAGGCCTGCGCGGCGACGCGCTGAACCGGCGCGCGCTCGAACTGCTCGACCAGGTCGGCATTCCCGATGCGAAGAACCGCATCGCGTCGTTCCCGCACCAGATGTCGGGCGGGATGAACCAGCGCGTAATGATCGCGATGGCCGTCGCGTGCAACCCGAAGCTGCTGATCGCCGACGAGCCGACCACCGCGCTCGACGTGACGATCCAGGCGCAGATCATGGATCTGCTCGTGAAGCTGCAGAAGGAGCGCGGCATGGCGCTCGTGCTGATCTCGCACGACCTGGCCGTGGTGTCGGAGGTCGCGCAGCGCGTCGCGGTGATGTACGCGGGCGAGATCATCGAGACCAACAGCGTGCCCGACATCTTCCGTGCGCCGCATCATCCGTACACCGAAGCGCTGCTCGCGGCGATTCCCGAGCACAATCAGGGGGCGCGTCGCCTTGCCGCATTGCCCGGCATGGTACCGGGCCGCGATGATCGCCCGTCCGGGTGCCTGTTCGCGCCGCGCTGCAAATACGTCGTCGACGATTGCCGCAAGGCGCGGCCGGCGCTCGACACGCTGGTACCGGCCAACGATGCGATGCGCGCGCGCTGCATCAGGCCGCTCAACGTTTCCAACCTCGACCTGACGGGAGGCGCACGATGAATGCAGTCAATCAGATGCCTCGCGCGTCGCACGATGATGAAGCCGTCCTGGTGGCCGACGGCCTCGCGAAACACTACTCGGTGAAGCGCGGGATGTTCGGGCAGGGCACCGTGAAGGCGCTGAACGGCGTGTCGTTCTCGCTGAAGCGCGGCAAGACGCTCGCCGTCGTCGGCGAGTCGGGCTGCGGGAAGTCGACGCTCGCGCGCCAGCTCACGATGATCGAGACGCCCACGTCGGGCAGCCTGACGATCGACGGCAAGAACGTCGCCGGCGCGAGCCGCGAGACGGTTGCCGACCTGCGCCGCCGCGTGCAGATGGTGTTCCAGAACCCGTTCGCATCGCTGAACCCGCGCAAGACCGTCGAGCAGACGCTCGCCGAGCCGCTCGAGATCAACGCGAACCTGACGGCGGCCGAGCGCGCGCAGCGCATCGCGCAGATCATGCGCACGGTCGGCCTGCGGCCCGAGCACGCGAAGCGCTATCCGCACATGTTCTCGGGCGGCCAGCGCCAGCGTGTCGCGATCGCGCGCGCAATGATCCTCGATCCACGCATCGTCGTCGCCGACGAGCCGGTGTCCGCGCTCGACGTGTCGATCCAGGCGCAGATCCTGAACCTGTTCATGGATCTGCAGGAGCAGTTCAAGACGAGCTACGTGTTCATCTCGCACAACCTGTCGGTGGTCGAGCACGTCGCGGACGACGTGATGGTGATGTACTTCGGCAGCGTCGCCGAGCTTGGCGACAAGGCAACGATCTACGCGCGGCCGCGCCATCCGTACACGCGGGCGCTGATGTCGGCGACGCCGGCGATCTTCGAGGAAGACCGCCGCGTGCAGATCAAGCTGCAGGGCGAACTGCCGTCGCCGCTCAATCCGCCGTCGGGCTGCGCGTTCCACCAGCGCTGCCCGTACGCGGTCGAGCGGTGCCGCGTGGAGGAGCCGAAGCTGCGCGAGGTCGATGGCCGGCAGGTCGCGTGCCATCGCGCCGAGGAGGTAGGGGAGGCGAATGCCTGAAGTGTTGGCGGCGCGCGTGTCCGGCGTGCGCCGTGCGGGGACGAGCGGTGCGCGCGTGATGCGTGCGTACCGTTACGCGCGGCGCTGGAGCGTGCGCACCGTCACGGGCGCGGCGCTGGCCGGCGCGTGCGTGGCGGCCAGCCTCGTGGTTCCCGTCGAATCCGCGCGCGCCGAAGGGCGCGCGCCGGCCACCTCACCGATCCATCCGTCGCAAGTCCCGCCGCCCGGCATGAGCCTGCCGGGCTTCCACGCACCGTCCGTGTCGGACGGCACGGTGTCGCGCGGCACCGTGCGCGTGCAGCCCGCGCGCATGCCGTTCTACGTCGCAACGAAGGGCAACGTCACGCTGTACGTGCTCGGCACGCTGCACACCGGCGACCCGTCCGATTACCCGAGCGCGCAGCCGTTCCGGCCGCGCATCCTCGCGGCGCTCGCCGCATCGCCGACGCTCGCGCTCGAGCTGTCGCCCGACGACCTGCTCGAATCGCAGGACGACGTGTCGAAGTACGGCGTGTGCCGCTATCCGTGCCTGCAGCGCCTGCTGCCCGAACCGCTGTGGCAGCGGCTCGCGGCGCGCCTGCGCGGCAATCCGGCCGCGCTCGCCGAAATCCGCAAGATGCGGCCGTGGCTCGCGGCGCTCGTCGTCGAGACCTACGACTCGCTGTCGGCCGGCCTGCAGACCGAATACGGCACCGAGGCGCAGCTGCAGAACGTGTTCCTGAAGAAGAAGGGCGGCCGCGTGATCGGGCTCGAGACGCTCGCCGAACAGATGCGCGCGTTCACCGGGCTGACGCTGGCCGAGCAGCGCGAGATGCTCGCGCAGGACATGGTGCAGACGCCCGCGCAGAACGCCGACGACATCAAGGCGCTGCACCGGCTGTGGCGAATTGGCGACGCCGACGCGATCTCCGCGTGGGCCGTCGCGAAGAGCGAGCGGCTCGCGCGTTCGAAGGCGTTGTCGGACGCAATCGACAACAAGATCGTGTACGAGCGCAACCGGCGCTTCGTTGCACGAATGACTGCAATCGCCGCGCCGAACCGGCCGCTGTTCGTCGCGATCGGCGCGCTGCATCTGGGCGGCCCGCGCGGCGTGCTCGAATTGTTGCGCCAGCAAGGATACCGGGTCGACGCGAACTGATCGCGGCCGGCGGTACGCCCTGATCTTCCCCTGTTTGATTGACATCGCGCGCACGGCGTGAAGCGCCTGAGCCGCGGTGTGAATCGATAAGGAAAACCCTTGATTCGTCGGAAAATAGCGTTTAAAACGATTGACATCCCGTTCTGCCAATCTCTATTCTTCACCCCACAAGTTGAAAAAATGAAAAGAATAGATAAGTTCTACGGGGTAGCAGAAATAAAGCGCGGGGTGAGCGTCGCCGGCACGTGAAGCACGTGCCGGCCGCGGAGAGTCTGCATGCACGGCGGGGCCAATCATCGTCGGATAACACATGCATGCAGGCCGACTTGCACATAAGCAACGTTCCGTCGTCTGACCGGGGAATGCAGTGATCGGGCGGCGGCGGACGTTTTTTAATCCGGAAGATTTTTCCGGTCACCGTCGAAAGACGGTTTCGGGGGGCGAATCGACAGACGGCGAAGCCGCAGCGATTGCGCCAACGGAAAAGCGCCACGAGGGCGCTTTTTTCTTTTGTGCGGCCGATACGTGCAGCGTGCGCTGCTGTACGGGATGAATGCGCGTCACGCGCCTTCGTCGGCCTGCAGTGCGCCGGGTGCGACGACGTCGACGCCGGCGGCCTCCAGTGCCGCGCGGATCCGCTTCGCGAACGCGAGCGCATGCGGCCCGTCGCCGTGCAGGCAGACGGTCTGCGCGTTGAGCGGCACCCATTCGCCGCTCAAGGCACGCACCTGCCGGTTGCGCACCATGTCGAGCGTGCGCGCGAGCACCGCGTCTTCATCGTCGATCAAGGCGCCGGGCTGGTTGCGCGGCACGAGCGAGCCGTCCGCGCGGTAGCCGCGATCGGCGAACACTTCCTCCACGGCGGCGAGCCCCGCATGCCGCGCGGCCGCGACGAACACGCTGTTCGCGAGCCCGAACACCGCGAGCGACGGATCGAAGTCGTGGATCGCGGACACCACCGCGTCGGCGATCAGCGGGTCGCGCGCGGCCTGGTTGTACAGCGCGCCGTGCGGCTTCACGTGCGCGATGCGCCCGCCTTCGGCCTGCGCGATCGCCGACAGCGCGCCGAGCTGGTACAGCACGCCCGCGTAGATGTCGCCGGCCGGCAGCTGCATTTCCTTGCGGCCGAAATTTTCCGGATCGTGAAAGCTCGGGTGCGCGCCGATCGACACGCCTTTCTGCACGGCCCAGCGCACGCAGTCGCGCATCGCATTCGCGCCGCCTGCATGCCAGCCGCAGGCGATGTTCGCCGACGTGACGAGGTCGAGCAGCGCCTCGTCAGATCCGCATCCTTCGCCGAGATCGGCATTCAGATCGATTTCCATGATGTTTCCTCGTCCACTGATTGCGTGGCACGTCCTTCGTTACTGCTTCCGCCATTGTCACGCTGCGCGCGATTGAGCGCGACGGCGCGCTTCTTCTCGCATGTCGATCGCAACGTCGATCTGCCGCAGATAGGCACGTTCCGCGGAGAGGGCGGCGCGCGCGGCGTCGGGTGTCGTGCGCACGAAGCGGATCGGCAGGTTGAGCCGCGCCTGTGCGAGTTTCCACAGATCGGCGCGGATCACCGTGCCGATCTTCGGGTAGCCGCCAGTGGTCTGCGCGTCGTGCATCAGCACGATCGGCTGGCCGTTCGGCGGCACCTGGATCGTACCGGGCAGCACCGCGTGCGACAGCAGCTCGACCGGCCGCTCGCGCGCGAGCTCGGCGCCGGCGAGGCGATAGCCCATCCGGTTGCTGTTCGCGGTGACGAGCCATTCCTCGTCCCAGAACGCCTGCTGCGAATCGGCCGCGAACGATGCGTAGTCGGGGCCCGGCAGCACGCGCACGGGCATCGCCCAAGGCGCATGCGCGGGGCGGTGACGGCGCGGCGGCTCGTCGACGCGCACGAACGCGCACCACGCGGGCGCCTTCACGCCGAACTCGGGCGCATCGGCCGCGAGGCAGCCCGCGCCGGCCGGCGGCACGCCGACCGGGAGCCGGTCGCCGTCGCGCAGCGTGCGGCCGCCGAGGCCGCCGAAGCGCGACGCGAGATCGGTACTGCGCGAGCCGAGCATCGGCAGCACGTCGATGCCGCCCGCAATGCACAGATAGCCGCGCATCCCGCGTTTCGCGGCCGGCAGCACGAGCGTCTGCCCGGCCTCGACCGGCAGGCTCCACCATGAATACACGCGCCGGCCGTCGAGCGTCGCGCCGAATTCGGTGCCGGTGATCGCGATGCGCGTCGCGCGCGTAAAGCGGAACGCGGCGGGGCCGATCGTGACTTCGACGGCCGCCGCGTCGGGGCGATTGCCGACGAGCCGGTTGCCGACCTCGAGCGCGAGGCCGTCGAGTGCGCCGCCCTGCGCGACGCCGAGGTGGCGGCTGCCGCGGCGCCCGAGATCCTGCACGGTGGACAGCGGGCCGGCGCGCAACACCTCGATGGTGCCCGGTGCGTTGCTCTGGGTCATGACGCGTCGACTCCCGCAATGGTGAAGCGCACGCGATCGCCGGGCAGCAGCAGCGTCGGCTGCGGCCGCGCCGGATCGAACAGCACCTGCGACGTGCGGCCGATCAGTTGCCAGCCGCCGGGCGATGTGGCCGGGTAGATGCCCGTCTGCGCGCCGCCGATGCCGACCGAGCCGGCCGGCACCTCGAGGCGAGGCGCGGCGCGGCGCGGCGTGTGCAGCGACGCGTCGAGGCCGCCGAGATATGCGAAGCCCGGCTGGAAGCCGACGAAGAACACGACGTATTCGCCGGCCGCGTGGCGCGCGACGACCTCGCCGGCCGGCAGGCCCGTGTGCGCGGCGACGGCCGCCAGGTCGGGGCCGGCGGCACCGCCGTATTCGACCGGGATCTCGACCTCGCGGCCGTCAGCATGCTCGACGTCGGCCGTCTCCCACGCGTCGCGCAGCGCGGGCGTGAGCGATTCGGCCGTCGCCGCGAGCGCGTCGAACACGATGGTCAGGTTGTTCATGCCCGGCACGACGTCGATCACGTCGGGCCACGCGCGCGCGGCCTCGGCAACGGCCCAGACGCGGCGCTGGCAATCGAGCGTGGCGGGCGGCGGCACCTCGCAGACGAGGGCGGCATCGCCGAGCGGATAAATGCGGGGTTGCGTCATCGGGCTGGCACGGTTCGGACGGCAATGTTAGCGCACATTGTCAATAAGATATCGATAAGTTACCAATAAGCGTTTTCGCCTAGCCCGTATACCGGGGCTTCTGGCGTACACTCGGCACACCCCGACATCCCGCTTGCGCCGCCTTTCCATGAAGCGTCATCCGACCAAGATCGTGTCATCCGAACACCTCGTTTCCGATTCGAGCGCGGAGCTGTCGGAGCTCGAATACGGGCTCATCATGGCCGGCAACGCGTTCAATCGCTGGATGGTGCGCTGCATGTCGGCGGCCGGCGCGAAGGACATGACGGCGGTCGAGGTGTCGCTGCTGCATCATGTCAGCCATCGCGAACGCAAGAAGAAGCTCGCCGACATCTGCTTCGTGCTCAATATCGAGGATACGCACGTCGCGACCTATGCGCTGAAAAAACTGATCGCCCGCGGCTACGTGAAGAGCGAGAAGAGCGGCAAGGAAGCGTTTTTCTTCGCGACCGACGCGGGCCGCGACCTGTGCCTGAAATATCGCGAGGTGCGCGAGCACTGCCTGATCGAGACGCTGAAGGACAGCGGGCTCACCAACGAGCAGATCGGCGACGCGGCGCAACTCCTGCGCCACGCATCGGGCCTCTACGACACGGCCGCCCGCGCGGCGGCGTCGCTGTAAGCGATTGCGAAAACTGTTGCGCGCGAGGCTGCGCTGACGGGCGTGCGGCAACGACCGCGACGCCGCGCGCCGCGTCATCCGGCGGCCGGGTACAGCGCGGCGTCGGTCACGATCCAGCGTAGCGCGAGATCATGCGCTTCGGCCGGCAGCGCGTCGACGCGGCACGCTTCGTACGCGATGCCGACCGTCACCGGCAGCGTGTCATCCGGCCACGCGGCGAGCGTGCGGTCGTAGTAGCCGCCGCCGTAGCCGAGCCGGTAGCGCTGCGGATCGAATCCCACGCACGGAATCAGCAACAGGTCGGGCACGACGACGATTCCCGACGCAGGCTCCGGAATCCGGTGATGACCTTCGCGCATCGGCGTGTGCGCATCCCACGCATGGAACGCGAGCGGCGTGTGACGCTCGCCGATCACCGGCAAGGCGGCGCGCCGGCCGGCACCTGCCGCGCACCACGCGAGCACCGCATCGCGCGCATCGAATTCGCCGGGCAGCGGCCAGTAGAACCCGACCGTGTGCGGTGC
Organism: Burkholderia sp. BCC1972; assembly: GCF_905339605.1. Lineage (NCBI taxonomy): Bacteria > Pseudomonadati > Pseudomonadota > Betaproteobacteria > Burkholderiales > Burkholderiaceae > Burkholderia > Burkholderia sp. BCC1972. The sequence goes on from NZ_CAJPGH010000013.1 coordinate 170,244, forward strand.
CAGGCGGTCGAGCAGCGTGCGCAGCCGCGCATCGAGCGCGGCGTTCGCGGCAGGCTGCGACGCGGCGTCGCGACGCGCGCCGGACAGCGTTTTGCGCAGCGCAACCTTCGGGTTCGGCACAGGGTGGCGTGCTATGCTTTCGCTCAATTCGTGCTCCATTCAAAACGATGTCGAACAGCCTTTTTCGAGTATATCGCGCGGTCGCGCTGACGCTTTCGGCCGTCGCGCTCGTCGCGGGTACGGCCGCGTGCGCCGCACCGAACGACGACACGCTCGCCGGGGATGACCAGATCTTCGTGCAGCTTCGCGAAGCCGCACGCCGCAACGACGCCGCGAAAGCCGCGCAGCTCGCGTCGATGATCCCGAACTATCCGGTCCCGTCCTACGTCGAGTATTTCCAGATCAAGCCGCAGCTGTTCGATTCGACGGGCCGCGCGCGCGTCGATGCGCCGGACGCGCCTGTGCAGTCGTTCCTGCAGCGTTACGATGGCCAGGCGATCGCCGACCGCCTGCGCAACGACTACCTGCTCGTGCTCGGCGCGCGCCATGACTGGCGCAACTTCGACGACCAGTACAAGCGCTTCGTGCTCGACGACGACACGCAGGTCAAGTGCTATGCGCTCGAATCGCGCGCGGCGCGCGGCGAGAACGTCGCCGACGCGGCGCGTGCGCTGCTCGTCGAGCCGAAGAACTACGGCGACGCCTGCGTCGACCTGATTACAGCGCTCACCGTCAACCAGCAGTTCACGAGCGACGACGTGTGGCAGCAGGCACGCCTCGCGTACGAGCAGAACTACACGACGCTCGGCGGCAAGATCGTCGATGCGCTCGGCCCGCGCCCGGTCGGTTTCGACCAGGCGACGAGCGCGCCGCCGCTGTACCTCGCGCGCGGCGTCGGCGCCGACGCGACGTCGCACCAGCTCGCGCTGATCGCGCTCGGCCGCATGGCGCGCAACGATCCGGACGCGGCGGCGGGCATGCTGACGACGGTCGCGCCGTCGCTGACCAAGCAGGAGCAGGCGATCGCGTGGGGCGCGATCGGCTATCAGGGTGCGATCAAGCGCTCGCCGCTCGCGTCGGTCTGGTACGCGAAATCCACGAACGCGCCGCTGTCGAACCCGGGCTACGAATGGCGCACGCGCGCCGCGCTGCTCGCCGGCAACTGGCCGATGGTGCGCTGGTCGATCGAGCAGATGCCGCCGTCGCTGCGCGACGATCCGGCCTGGATCTACTGGCATGCGCGCGCGCTCAAGCAGAGCGGCGACACGCTGCAGGCGAACCAGGAATTCGAGCAGGTCGCCGGGCAGTTCAACTTCTACGGGCAGCTCGCCGGCGAAGAGCTCGGCCAGCGCACGTCGATCCCGCCGCGCACGAAGGTGAGCGACGCCGAGATCGATGCAATGGGCAAGATTCCGGGCTTCGCGCTCGCGCAGCGCTTCTACGGGCTGAACCTGCGCCTCGAAGGCAACCGCGAATGGAACTGGCCGCTGCGCGGGATGACCGATCGCCAGCTGCTCGCGGCCGCCGAATACGGCAAGCGCGTCGAGCTGCTCGACCGCACGGTCAACACGGCCGACCGCACGAAGGCCGAGCACGACTTCACGCTGCGCTATCCGTCGCCGTACCGCAACATCGTCGAGCGCTATGCGCAATCGACGGGCCTCGACGTCGAATGGGCGTACGGGCTGATCCGCCAGGAATCGCGCTTCATCATCAGCGCGCGTTCGTCGGTGGGCGCGGGCGGCCTGATGCAGCTGATGCCGGCGACGGCCCAGATGGTCGCGAAGAAGCTCGGCATGGGCGCGATCACGCGGGCGCAGATGCACGACATCGACACCAACATCCAGCTCGGCACCTGGTATCTGGCGGACATCTACAACAACTTCGACAGCTCGCCGGTGCTCGCCACCGCCGGCTACAACGCGGGCCCGGGCCGGCCGCGCCAGTGGCGCCAGGTGTTGACGCAGCCGGTCGAAGGCGCGATCTTCGCGGAGACGATTCCGTTCAACGAGACGCGCGACTACGTGAAGAACGTGCTGTCGAACACCGTCTACTATGCGGCGCTCTTCGAGGGCAAGCCGCAGTCGTTGAAGAAACGTCTAGGCATGATCTCGCCCTGATACGCAATCTTCACACTGCCGCGCGAGACGCGGCAGTGTTCTTTTGAGGCTCAAGACATGGATCGCCAGACCGTCGCGCTGTTGGGCGGCACCGGCTTCATCGGCAGCCGGCTCGTCAATGCGCTGATCGACGCCGGCAAGCAGGTCCGGATCGCCACGCGCCGGCGCGACCACGCGCGCCACCTGCAGATGCTGCCGGTCGAGATCGTCGAGCTCGAAGCGCTCGACACGCGCACGCTCGCGCGCTTCGTCGCCGGCGCGCACGCGGCGATCAACCTGGTCGGCGTGCTGCACGGCGGCCACGGCACGCCGTACGGACCGGGCTTCGAGCGCGCGCACGTCGCGCTGCCGGCCGCACTCGCGAGCGCCTGCACCGAAGTCGGCGTGCAGCGCCTGCTGCACATGAGTGCGCTCGGCGCCGATTCGCGCGGCGCGAGCATGTACCAGCGGTCGAAGGGCGACGGCGAGGCCGCGCTGCATGCGATCGCGGCGACCGATTCGCTCGCGCTGACGATCTTCCGCCCGTCGGTCGTATTCGGCCCCGGCGACGCGTTCCTCAACACGTTCGCGAACCTGCAGCGCACGGTGCCCGTGCTGCCGCTCGCGATGCCCGATGCGCGCTTCCAGCCGGTATTCGTCGGCGATGTCGTCCGTGCGTTCGTCAACACGCTCGATCTCACGGCCGCGCACGGCAAGACCTACGAACTCGGCGGCCCGACCGTCTATACGCTCGAACAGCTGGTGCGCTATTGCGGCACGCTGGTCGGCCGGCAGGCACGCATCGTGCGGCTGCCCGACGCGCTCGCGCGGCTGCAGGCGAGCGTGTTCGAGTGCCTGCCCGGCGAGCCCGTGCTCACGCGCGACAATCTCGCGACGATGTCGGTGCCGAACGTGCTGTCGGGCCCGCTCGCGCCGGAACTCGGGATCTCGCCCGCGAGTCTCGAAAGCATCGCGCCCGCGTATCTCGGCGAAGCCACGAAGCGCTCGCGATTCGACTGGTTCCGCTCGCGACGCTAGCGCCCGCGTGCGGCGCCGTCGTCCGGCCCCTTTCTTTTCCCTTTTCGCGATGTCCGGAATCCCGTCATGAAACTCGTCATTGGTGACAAGAATTACTCGTCGTGGTCGATGCGGCCGTGGCTGCTGCTCGCGCATTTCGGCATCCCGTTCGACGAGATCGTGGTCGAGCTGCGCCGCGACGACACGGCCGCGCGCATCCGCGAATACTCGCCGACCGGCAAGGTGCCGTGCCTGGTCGATGACCACGGCATCGCGATCTGGGATTCGCTCGCGATCGCCGAGACGCTCGCCGAGCGCTATCCGCAATTTCCGATGTGGCCGGCCGATCCGCTCGAACGTGCGCACGCGCGCTGCGTGTCGGCCGAGATGCACTCGGGTTTCGCGGCGCTGCGCACGCAGATGGGCATGAACGTGCGCGCGTCGATGCCGGGGCGCGGGGCGACGCCCGATTCACTCGCCGACATCGCGCGCATCGATGCGCTGTGGAGCGCGTGTCTCGAAGCGTCGGGCGGGCCGTTCCTGTTCGGCGAATTCGGGATCGCCGATGCGATGTACGCGCCCGTCGTGATGCGCTTCAACACGTATGCGCCGGGCCTGTCGCCGGACGCGGCCGGCTATGCGGCGCGCGTGACGGCGCTGCCGGCCGTGCAGCGCTGGATCGACGCCGCGCGCCGCGAAACGAACGTGATCGCCGAATACGAGCCGACGCCATGAACATTTACGCAGTAGGCGGAGCGATCCGCGACGAATTGCTCGGCGTGCCCGTGCAGGACCGCGACTACGTGGTGGTGGGCGCGACGCCCGAGCAGATGGCCGCGCAGGGGTACCGGCCGGTCGGCAAGGATTTCCCGGTGTTCCTGCATCCGCAGACGCAGGAGGAGTACGCGCTGGCACGCACCGAGCGCAAGACGGCGGCCGGCTATCACGGCTTCCAGTTCCATTACGCGCCGGACGTGACGCTCGACGAGGATCTCGCGCGGCGCGACCTGACGATCAACGCGATGGCGCGCGAGGTGAACCCGGAGGGCGTGCTGGTCGGGCCCGTGATCGATCCGTTCGACGGGCAGGCCGACCTGCGCGCCCGCGTGTTCCGGCACGTGAGCGACGCGTTCGTCGAGGATCCGGTGCGGATCCTGCGGATTGCGCGCTTCGCCGCGCGGTTCGCGGATTTCACGGTGGCGGACGAGACGCTCGCGCTGATGCGGCGGATGGTCGACGCGGGCGAGGTCGACGCGCTGGTACCCGAGCGCGTGTGGCAGGAAATCGCGCGCGGGCTGATGGAAGCGAAGCCGTCGCGGATGTTCGCGGTGCTGCGCGAGTGCGGCGCGCTCGCGCGCATCCTGCCCGAGGTCGATGCGCTGTGGGGCGTGCCGCAGCGCGCCGACTACCACCCGGAAGTCGATACGGGCGTCCACGTGATGATGGTAGTCGACTATGCGGCGAAGCAGCGCTATTCGCTGCCGGTGCGCTTCGCGGCGCTCACGCACGATCTCGGCAAGGCGACGACGCCCGCGGACGTGCTGCCGCGTCATGTCGGCCACGAAGGCCGCAGCGTCGACCTGCTCAAGCCGTTGTGCGAGCGGCTGCGCGTGCCGAACGAATGCCGCGATCTCGCGCTCGTGGTCGCGCGCGAGCACGGCAACCTGCATCGCGTGATGGAGATGGGGGCGGCCGCGCTGGTGCGGCTGTTCGAGCGCAGCGATGCGCTGCGCAAGCCGGCGCGTTTCGCCGAGATGCTGCAGGCGTGCGAATCGGATGCGCGCGGGCGGCTCGGGCTCGATGCGCAGCCGTATCCGCAGGCCGAGCGGCTGCGCGTCGCGCTCGCGGCCGCGCGCAGCGTCGATGCCGGTGCGATCGCGCGCGGCGTCGGCAACGATACCGAGAAGATCAAGGATGCCGTGCATCGCGCACGGATCCAGGCCGTCGCGCAAGCGCTCGAGATCGGCGAATAAGGGCGGCGACCGGGCGGCGCGCGCCCGCAGCCGTTACGACTTCTTCTTGCGCGCCGGGGTAGCGGCCGCCGGGCGTTTGCCGGCGGACGCGCGCGGCTTCGCCGACGCCTTCTTGCCTGCGGCACCGGCCGTGGCCGGCCGTGCCGCATCGCCGTCGCGATCGCTGCGCTTGGCGCTCGGCGCGGCGCGTCGGCTCACGCGCGGCTCGCCCGGCACCGGCTGCGCGATGTCCATCGTCGCCGACACCAATTCGGCACACCTGTCGTCGAACAGCGGCAGCGTGCCGACCGCGATCAGCTCGGCCGGCCCGTCGCCGACGTTCGCGACGCGATGCCGCTTGCGCGCATCGAAGTGCAGCGAATCGCCGGGCGCCAGCGGGTACACCTTCTTGCCGACCGTATAGCAGATGCGGCCGGTCAGCACGTACACGAACTCGTCTCCGCCGTGCGACACCCATTCCGAGCGGTAGCCTTCCATCATCCGCACCTTGAGCGCGTTGACCTGGCTGCCGTCGAAGGTGGTGGAGAGGCGCTCGTACCACTGCGACGTGGCGTCGAGCGCATACGGCTGGCGGCTGCCTTCGTGCGAATCGGGTTGCGCCTGGCGCGGCTGGTCGATCAGCGCGCCGAGCGGGACGTCGAGCGCCTTGGCGACGTTGACGAGCGAAGACAGCGAGATGCCGGTGAGATGCCGCTCGACCTGCGACAGGAACCCGACCGACAGCTTCGCTTCGGTCGCGACTTCCAGCAGCGTCTTCTTCGCTTCCCGGCGCAGGCGGCGAATGCGCAGGCCGATACGCATGATGTCTGAATCCATGAATCTCTTTCGGCAACGAGTCGGGAGGCGAGCGGAGGGGCGGTGCAGTCGCCGGGACTTGCTTTGCGCGCATCGCACGAAGCACGGCCGCCGGGGCGGCAATGCCGGCGCATTGTACCGTGCACCGTCGCCGGGCGAATCGGCGTTGTGCCGGGATCCGCAGCCATCGCGCCGATTTTAGTCCTACGAAAATTTTAGCTTGACCTCAATTTCCGCGTGCTCTAGATTCTGTCGCGCATCAAACAAAGTTAAGTGAGACAAAAATTTCCCGAAGGCCTGCCGCCGGAACGGCGCCGCGGCCCGGCGGCGCGCCGGGTCGTGCGCGATCGGCGCCACGGCGGCGTGTCGCTTCAGGCATGCACGATGCCGCGTCACGCCGCCGGCTGCCGACAACAACGAATCACGGGCACACGATGATCGATCGACTGAAATACAGCTTCTCCGGCCTTCCCCCGTACGACGCGTCCGTCGCCGACACGCAGGCCGGCCTGTCGCGCCTGCTCGATGCCGCGCGCCTCGACGCGGTGGTCGTCACGTCGCAGGACGAATACGTGACCGAGTACCTGCCGCGCAGCAACAACCCGCGCTACGCGCTGTCGGGCTTCGACGGCTCGGCCGGCTGCGGGATCTTCCTGAGCGCGGCGACCGCGCAGGCGCTCGGCGTGCCGCCGTTCGTGCTGTTCGTCGATGGCCGTTACCACCTGCAGGCCGAGCAGCAGTGCGATCCGGCGCGCGTGCGCATCGAGAAGCTCGGGATGAACGTGACGATCTGGCAGGCGCTGGCCGACTGGCTGGTCGTGCATGCCAGCCGGCTCGCGCGGGTCGGCTACGACGCGCTGCGGATCAGCGTCGGCCAGCGCGACCGGCTGCTCGCGCAGACGCAGGCCGCATCGCTCGACTGGACGAGCCTCGCCGATCGCGAGATCGACCGCGCGATCGCGCTGCCGGGCTGGATCGTCGAGCGGCCGATCTTCGAGGTGCCGGAGACGATGACCGGCCTGAGCGTCGCGCAGAACCTCGACACGCTGAACCGCCGGCTCGCCGCACGGACCGGCGCGGCCGACGGCAAGACCGCGTTCTTCTCGTGCGCGTCGGACGATCTCGCGTATCTGCTGAACAGCCGCGGTTATCACATCCCGAATGTGTCGTCGCACCTCGGCTACCTGTTCGCGGTCGGCGGGGAGGTCGCGCTGTTCCTGCCGGAAGGCTGCGACCGCTGCGAGGTCGCGCTCGATTCGTATCCGGCGCTGCACGTGATCCGCCGCGAGGTGGCTGCGCTCGAGCGTTTTCTCGCGCAGTTCGCGGTCGAGCACGTGTGCTACGGCTTCGAATCGGTGAACTGTGCGCTCGTCGACGCGGTGCGCCGCGTGTGGCCGCACGCGCCGCATACCGATTTCAACCCGGTCGAGGCGATGCGCGCGAGCAAGACGCCGGCGGTGCTCGAGCGGTTCCGCGACGCGTTCGCGCGCAGCTCGGCGGCGATCGCCGAGACGATGCGCTGGGCGAAGACCGGCGAGCCGGGCGCCCGCCACACCGAATACGACCTCGCCCGCACGATCAACGACGCGTACGGCGCGCGTTCGGCCGTCGCGCTGACGTTCCCGTCGATCGCGGCGAACGGCGCGAACAGCGCGTTCGCGCATTACACGGCGGCGAGCGCCGGCGTCGAGCTGACGGAAGGCGAGCTCGTGCTGCTCGACAGCGGCGCGTACTACGAAGCCGGTTTCGCGACGGACTGCACGCGCGTCGTGTTGCGCCGCACGCGTCCCGATACCGTTGCGCAGCCGTGGCAGCGCGAGATCTACACGGTCGCGCTGAAGGCCTGCATCAAGGGGCTCGTCACGCGCTTCCCGAGCACGGCGACGGGCGCCGACGTCGACGCGCTCGTGCGGCAGGTGTGCCGCGACCACGGCCACGATTTCGGCCACGGCACCGGGCACGGCGTCGGGATTCACGTGCACGAAGGCGGCGTGCGGTTCGCGCCGGGCGCGCAGTACGGGCTGGTGCCGAATGCGGTGATCTCGGTCGAGCCGGGCATCTACCTGGCGGGCAAGGGCGGCGTGCGGATCGAGAACATCGTGATCATCCGCCCGGACGAAACGCAGCCGGATACCGTGCGGTTCGAGAACATCGTGACGGTCGGCTACGACTGGGACCTGATCGATCTCGCGTTGCTCGACGACGACGAGCGCGCTTACCTGCGCGACTACGAGCGGCTTTGCGTGGAGCGCGGCACGCAGGTCACCGCGTGTCCGCTGCTGTAGGCGCCGCCGCCCGCGGTGCTCAGTTCAGCAGGCGCGCGCGCACGAACGGTGCGATCCGCTCGGCGAGCCATGCATGCGTGCGCGTCGTCGGGTGCAGCGTGTCCCAGAACACGAAGCGCGCCGGATCGCGGCAGTCCGCCCGCGGCACCTGCGCGCCCAGGTACGTGAGCGACGACGGTTTCGGGATGTCGAGGCACGCGCGCGTCGCGTCGTCGAAGCCGTATTGGGCCGGGTGGCTCAGCAGGTCGTCGAACGGCGCGTACGCGTCGAACACCTCGAGCCGCAGCGTCGCGCCGTAGCGGGCATGCAGCGCGGCGGCCGCGTCGACGAGGCGCCGGTTGTAGTCCTTGACCTGCGCGGCGACGCTCGCCGTGTCGGCGCGGGTCGCGAACACCGGCGCGCGCGACACGTCCGGCAGCGTGACGAGCATGATCCGCGTCGCGCCGGCCGCGGCGAGCCGCTCGAGGCTGTCGCGCACCGCATTCGCCGCCTGCTCGGGCGAGCGCCCGTAGTTCACGAGATCGTTGCCGCCCGCGAACACCGCGAACAGCGTGTTCGCGGGTCGGTAGTCCGGCGCGCGATCCATATATTCGCGCCACGAGTCGATCTGCTGCACGAGGCCCGGCACGACGAGGTGCTGGTCGGTCGCCGCCCCGCCGATCGCCCAGTTGTAGAACGGCAGCCGCAGCGCGTTCGCGAGATATTCGGCCCACACCGGGCCGTTGCTGAAGCGGCCCGCATGCCAGCTCGTGCCGTTCGGCAGCTTCCACTGGCTTGCGTTGAACATGTTCTGGGTGTCGGACAGGCTGTCGCCGAACACGATCAGCTTGTTGACGCGCGCATCCTGCTGCGCGGCATCGATGGTCCACACCGTGTAGTTGAACGACAGCGCGTTGTTGGCGGCGACTGCCTGCGTGAGCCCGGACCGGATGCCTTTCGCGGCCAGCGTCTTGCGGCACACGTCGGCGAGCGTGTCCTGCGTCGTCGTGCTGTAGAACATGTTCTTCCACTGCGTGATGCCGTCGGCCCACCAGTAGCCGGGCACGCGATACCAGTCGCCGCCGGCGGGGTCGCGCGCCCATTCGTAGGTCGCGGCCGGCTTCAGCGGATCTGTATCGATCCGGTACCAGCAGCGCAGGTACGTGTAGGTGTCGGAGCCGCGGCGCGCCGCGCGCGCCGTCGCGCCGGGCGTGCTCGATGCGGCCGGCGGCGCGACCTCGGGGCCGGCCGGCGACAGCGACATGTCGCCCGTCGGCGTGGGCAGCGGCGCAGGGCCGGCGGCATGGGCGGCGGGGAGCGTCAGCGCGGCGGCCAGCGCCGCGACGGTGGAAGCGGCGACGACGCGGGACGACAACGGAATACGGAAATGAGACATGCGGCCCTCTTCTGATTGTTGTGACGGGACGGCGGCGCGGTTGCGCAGCCGTGTATCGGAAGGGACCGTGAGTGCCGGGCTCGGGCCCGGTCTGTCGAAACGTGAAGTGCCGCGAACGGCGGCGAAAGGCAGTTGATACGGTAGCGGCGGTGCCGCCGGCCGGTCAGCGCGCGAGCGCCGACACGCGTCCGTCCGGGCCGTAGACGCCGGTCGGCGCGGGGGCCGAGCGCAGTACCGCGAGCGCGCGCTCGTTGTAGTCCATCCGGATGCGGATCAGCATCCCGTTGTTCGCATTGGCCTGGCGCGCGCGTTCGGCGGCCTGCTGCAGCAACTGCCAGCGGCCGGCGAGGCGTGCATCGCGCTCGGCGGCCTGGTCCATGCCCTTCTTGCCGGCCGGAAAGCCGAGCGCGGAAAGCTGCGTGTCGCGCGTGCGTTCGAGCTGCGCGAGCCGGTCGATCAGCGCGCTTTTCCTTTCGACGATGCCGGGCAGCATCTCGAGCGGCTCGGCCGTCGTCAGCGCCTTTTCCTCGTAGACGAGCAGGGACGCGAACGCCTCGACCGTCGCGTGTTCGTCGTTGACCGTGGCCAGCAGCTCTTCTCTCATCGCGTCATGCTCGTCGCGCCGGTGCACGCGGTGGCGCGCGCCGGCAAACCGGTGGAACCGGCCGCGAGGCCGGCTTAGTTACCCTGCGGGCGCTGCTGCTGCAGCAGCTCGCGGGCAGTATTCAATACGCCGTCGGCAATCTTGTGCGCGTCGATCGTCAACGTGCCGTTGTTCAGCGCGTCCTTGATCGACTGGACCAGGCCCGTGTCGATATCGGCGCCGCCCGATGCGGATGCCGAACGCAACTGGCCGGACAGACCCGACAGGTTCACGGTCGTGTCGCCGCCGGTCGATCCAGCGTCGGCCGCCTGCGCGGACGACTGGGCCGCGCCGGATTGCGCACGGGACGCGCCGTTGCCGGTCGGCGCCAGGGGGCTCGGGTTCGGAGTGGAATCGATCTTCACGATGGGTTTCCTGTACGGTTTGACCCAGATAACGGCCGGGTCGGCCCGAACTTTAGCATCGCGAGCCCGAAATGCTCCGAATAAACAATTCTTTACACTCTTGCGGCTGAATCCGTCCCTATAGCGGAATTTCCACGGTGCCGGCGTCCTTGACGATCGCCGTGACGATCTGGCCCGCGGCCATCCGCACCCGCACCGACTGGCCCGGTGCCGCATTCGCGAGCACGCTGCCTTCGGCCGAAATCGTGAACCCGGGGCCGGCCGCGACGACCCGCACCGTCTGGCCGGCCGACACCGACGCCGCGCTCTTCAGCAGGTCCTGCCGCAGCGGCAGGCCGGCCGAGATGCGCGCGAGCGCGGTCGCGCCGATCGCCTGCGTCGGGTCGGTGATCACCGCGAGCGGCATGACCGTCAGGTCGCCGTCGCGGGCGACCAGGTCGGCCGCGGAGAGCGGCTCGCCGGGCGCGATCTGGCGCGCGGCGACGTAATAGGTGGCCTGCACGGCGACCTTCGCCTGCAGGTAGACGGTCCACGGCCGCTCGCCCGCGCAGCGCACGCCGACCGTCGTGCGGCCCCACAGGCGCGCGCCGGTCGGCAGGAACGGCTCGAGCGTCGTGCACGCGGCGAGCCCGCGCGGAAACGCGGTCGTGACCGTCGCGGTGGTCTTGCCGGGCAGGCCGGCGATCTGCTGCTGCAGGAACGCGAGGGCCGCGCGGCGGATCGTCTCGGGATCCTGCTGGCCGGGCGGCGTCGCGGGCTGGGCCGCGTTCGCGGAAGCCACCGCCGCGCGCGGCGCCGGTGCGGCTGGCGCCGCGCGGACCGCCGCGACGCGTGCGGCGGCGGCCGACGGTTGCGCCGGCCGAACGGGATTCGACGCGGGTTCGGCCGTGCCGGCGACGACCGTCGCGATTGCCGCTGGATCGGCTGCACGCTGCTGCAGGCTGGAGCCGGTGTTCGCGCGGGCGGCTGCATAAACGGGCGCCGGCGGCGGCACGGTCGTCACGACCATCGCGCCGGCCGGTTGCGCCGCGTAGCCGGTTGCGACCACGCCGGTCGCGGTACTTGCCGCCGACGCCGCGCGGCCCGTTTCCGGCGCGATACCCGCACCCGAAGCCGTTCCCGCATTCCCGCCGAACTGCCCGCCGCTCGCCGCGTTGGCGTGCGCGAGCGCGGTTTCGGCCGTCTCGCCGCGTCCGGGAATCACGATCATCCCGTCTTCCGCGTGCGCGGCCGGCGCGACGATCCACAGCGCCGCGGCGAGCGCAAACGCACGCCGGACGCGCGTGAGCCGCCCGTTCCTGCCGCGAAGTGCGCCGCCCGTCATCGCCGTGTCCTCGATCCGTTGATCCGATTCGCATTCTAGGGAGCCGGGCCGCCGCGCAAACGATGAATAGAGGGGGCCTTTGCCGCGTTATTCGCCCGATTGCCGGTTGCGTCCGGCGCCTACCATCGCTGTCATGGAAAAAAGCCTCTCGGGTCGCCATCCGGCGCGAGGGGCGTGCAGCGCTTCATACGGAGGGACGCACACATGCTGGACAAACTCGATGCGGAATTCGCGTTCGGCCGACAGGCGCTCGACGTGCGCGCCTACCGGCAGGAACTGCTGTCGTCGAACATCGCGAACGCCGACACGCCCGGCTACCAGGCCCGTGACGTCGATTTCGCGTCGACGCTCGCGCGCTCGCTGAAGCAGACGAGCGGCGGCCTGGCGCCGAGCAACGCCGCGCAGCTGCCGATGGCGCAGCCGGCCGGCGTGACGAACGGCATGTCGATGGTGTCGACGGCGGCCGGTCACATGGCCGGCACCGCGAAGCTGATCCCGACCGGCGGCCCGTCGGACGACTACGGCCGTGCGCAGTACCGGATGCCACTGCAGCCGTCGCTCGACGGCAACACGGTCGATCTTGACGTCGAGCGCGTGCAGTTCGCGAACAACGCGCTGCACTACGAAACCGGGATGACCGTGATGACCCAGCAGATCAAGGCGATGATCGCCGCGATCTCGACGAACTCGTAAGCGCAACCGAACCCGAGCACAAGCACCAGGAGCCACCATGCCTTCGTTGATGAACATCTTCGGCGTCGCCGGTTCGGCGCTGTCCGCGCAATCGCAGCGCCTGAACGTCACCGCGTCGAACCTCGCGAACGCCGACAGCGCCACCGGCCCCGACGGCAAGCCGTACAAGGCCAAGCAGGTCGTGTTCGCGACCGACCCGATCGGCGGTGCGCGCACCGCGTCCGGCCAGGGCGTGGGCGGCGTGCGCGTGACGAAGGTGATGGACGACCCGTCGCCGATGAAGTCGACCTACGACCCGGCGAACCCGGCCGCCGACGCGAACGGCTACGTGCAGATGCCGAACGTCGATCCGGTGCAGGAGATGGTGAACATGATCTCGGCGTCGCGCTCGTACCAGGCCAACGTCGAGACGCTGAACACCGCGAAGACGCTGATGCTCAAGACGCTGACGATCGGCTCGTAAGCCGCGCGTCCACCGACCTCACAGACCCGACAGACCCGACAGTTTCGACAGAAGGCCACCCAGGATGACTTCCTCCAGCACGACGATCGGCAGCAATGGCACGAACGTGTCGACCCTGCCGACCGACACGATGAACACCAACAACGTGTCGTCGACCAAAGGCACGTCGGCGAGCGACCTGCAGGCGACGTTCCTGAAGCTGCTCGTCACGCAGCTGCAGAACCAGGATCCGACGAGCCCGGTCGACAGCTCGCAGATGACGTCGCAGCTCGCGCAGATCAACACGGTGAGCGGCATCGCGCAGCTGAACACGTCGCTGACGTCGCTGTCGACGCAGCTCACGGCCGGCCAGCAGACGCAGGCGGCGCTGCTGATCGGCACGAACGTGCTCGCGCCGGGCAACGCGGTCGCGGTGAAGAGCGGCGCGGCGTCGCCGTTCGGCGTGTCGCTCGCGAGCGACGTGTCGAACCTGACGATCACCGTGAAGAACAGCGCGGGCGTCGTCGTCAACACGATCAACGCGGGCAAGCAGTCGGCCGGCACGGTGCCGTTCAACTGGACGCCGACCGACGCGGCCGGCAACGCGCTGCCGGACGGCGCGTACACGGTCAGCGCGCAGTACACCGGCACCGACGGCAAGGCCTACGCGCCGACCGTGCTGGCAGCCGCCACGGTGCAGAGCGTGATCAAGCAGGCGGACGGCACGGCGGGGCTGGTGCTGTCGAACGGTACGACGGTGGGGCTCACCCAGGTCGCGTCGATCTTCCCGAACGTCAAGACGTCGTCCACGACCGGCGACACCCCCACCAACTGATCGAGCTTTCTCGAAACGGAGACCGAAATGGGTTATCAACAGGGTCTGAGCGGCCTCGCCGGTGCCTCGAACGCACTCGACGTGATCGGCAACAACATTGCGAACGCGAATACGGTCGGCTTCAAGTCGAGCACCGCGCAGTTCTCCGACATGTACGCGAACTCGGTCGCGACGTCGGTCAACACGCAGATCGGCATCGGCACGTCGCTGGGGTCGGTGCAGCAGCAGTTCGGCCAGGGCACGATCAATACGACGAACTCGTCGCTCGACGTCGCGATCAACGGCAACGGCTTCTTCCAGATGTCGAACAACGGCGTGACGACGTACTCGCGCGACGGCACGTTCCAGCGTGACAAGAACGGCTTCATCGTCGATTCGCAGGGCCGTAACCTGATGGGCTATGCGGCCGGCGCGGGCGGCGTGATCAACACCGCGCAGACCGTGCCGCTGCAGGCGCCGACGACCAACATCGCGCCGACCGCGACGACCAAGATCACCGGCCAGTTCAACCTGAACTCGCAGGACACGGTGCCGACCAAGACGCCGTTCAGCGCGACCGACAGCACGACCTACAACTACTCGACGTCGATCCAGGTGTACGACTCGCTCGGCGGCTCGCAAGCGGTCAACATGTATTTCGTGAAGTCGGCAGCCGGCACGTGGGAAGCGTACGCGGGCGTCCAGGGCGGCACGACGACCGATCTCGGCACGGTCACGTTCGATACGTCGGGCGCGATCAAGAGCACGACGACGGGCACGCCGCCGGCGCCGACCGCTTCGGTCGGCCAGTTCCAGTTCACCGTGCCGAACACCGACGGCTCGGCAACGCCGCAGAGCCTCACGCTCGACCTGACCGGCACCACGCAGTACGGCGGCAAGGACGGCGTGAACAACCTCGCGCAGAACGGTTTCGCGAGCGGCACGCTGACGACCTATTCGATCGGCTCCGACGGCAAGCTGACCGGCAACTACTCGAACGGCCAGACCGCCGTGCTCGGCCTGATCGCGCTCGCGAACTTCAACAACCCGAACGGGCTGGTGAACCTCGGCGGCAACCAGTACGCCGAATCCTCGGCGTCGGGCGTGCCGCAGGTGTCGGCGCCGGGCAGCACGAACCACGGCACGCTGCAGGGCAGCGCGCTGGAAAACTCGAACGTCGACCTCACGTCGCAGCTCGTCAACCTGATCACCGCGCAGCGCAACTACCAGGCGAACGCGCAGACGATCAAGACGCAGCAGACCGTCGACCAGACGCTCATCAACCTGTAAGCGCGGATAACCGGCAGCCATGGACCGACTGATCTACACGGCGATGACGGGCGCGTCGCAGTCGCTCGACCAGCAGGCGATCGTCGCGAACAACCTCGCGAACGCATCGACGACGGGCTTTCGCGCGCAGCTCGCGACGTATCGCGCGGTGCCGATGAATTTCGGCGACGGCAGCAACATCGACCCGACGACGACGCGTACCTACGTGCTCGCGTCGACGCCCGGCGCGGATTACGCACCGGGTCCGATCACGCGCACCGGCAACCCGCTCGACGTCGCCGTGCAGGGCGCCGGCTGGCTGTCGGTGCAGACGGCCGACGGCAGCGAGGCGTACACGCGCGCCGGCAACCTGCACGTCGACGAGAACGGCCAGCTCGTCAACGCGAGCAACCTGCCGGTGATCGGCAACGGCGGCCCGATCTCGGTGCCGCCGAACGCGGAAGTGACGATCGGCAAGGACGGTACGGTGTCCGCGCTGATGCCGGGCGACCCGCCGACGGCCGTTGCGATCGTCGACCAGATGAAGCTCGTCAATCCCGATCCGGCCACGCTCACGCGCGGCAACGACGGGCTGTTCCGTACCGCCGACGGCAATCCGGCCGATGCCGACACGAACGTGGTCGTCACGCCGAATTCGCTCGAAGGCAGCAACGTCAACCCGGTGACCGCGATGGTCGCGATGATCGACAACGCGCGTGCGTTCCAGCTTCAGTCGAAGCTGATCCAGACGGCCGACCAGAACGAGCAGACGGCGAACCAGCTGCTCAACTTCAGCTGAGCGCCCGCGCCAGCCCAAGCAGGAGAATCGATAAATGAACCGTTCGCTCTACATCGCCGCCACCGGCATGAATGCGCAGCAAGCGCAGATGGACGTGATTTCGAACAACCTCGCGAACACCAGCACGAACGGTTTCAAGGCGTCGCGCGCGGTGTTCGAGGATCTGCTGTACCAGACCATCCGCCAGCCCGGCGCGAACTCGACGCAGCAGACCGAGCTGCCGTCGGGCCTGCAGCTCGGCACCGGCGTGCAGCAGGTTGCGACCGAGCGCCTGTACACGCAGGGCGGCCTCACGCAGACCGGCAACTCGAAGGACGTCGCGATCAACGGCGCGGGCTTCTTCCAGGTGCTGATGCCGGACGGCACGAACGCGTACACGCGCGACGGCTCGTTCCAGACCAACGCGCAGGGCCAGCTCGTCACGTCGAGCGGCTACCAGGTGCTGCCGGCGATCACCGTGCCGCAGAACGCGCAGTCGCTGACGATCGGCAAGGACGGCGTCGTGTCGGTCACGCAGCCGGGCTCGAGCAACGCGGTGCAGATCGGCTCGCTGCAGATCGCGACCTTCATCAACCCGACCGGCCTCGAGGCGAAGGGCGAGAACCTGTTCGCGGAAACGACGTCGTCGGGCGCGCCGAACGTGTCGCAGCCGGGGCTGAACGGCGCGGGCGTGCTCAACCAGGGCTACGTCGAGGCGTCGAACGTGAACGTCGTGCAGGAACTCGTCAACATGATCCAGACGCAGCGTGCCTACGAGATCAACAGCAAGGCCGTGACGACGTCCGACCAGATGCTGCAGACCGTCACGCAGATGAAGAGCTAACCGGAAAGTCCCGCCGTCGCCATGAAGCAGGTTCGCCTCCTCCCGTCAGCCCCCTTCCGCGCAGCCTGCGCGGTCGCGGTGGCGGCGCTCGCCGGTTGCGCGCAGATCCCGCGCGATCCGATCATCCAGCAGCCGATGACCGCGCAGCCGCCGGCGCCGATGTCGATGCAGGCGCCCGGCTCGATCTACAACCCCGGCTACGCGGGGCGGCCGCTGTTCGAGGATCAGCGGCCGCGCAACATCGGCGACATCCTGACGATCATGATCGCGGAGAACATCAACGCGACCAAGTCGTCGGGCGCGAACACCAACCGGCAGGGCAACACCGACTTCAACGTGCCGACGGCCGGCTTCCTCGGCGGGCTGTTCGCGAAGGCGAACCTGTCGGCCACCGGCGCCAACAAGTTCGCGGCCACCGGCGGCGCGAGCGCGGCGAACACGTTCAACGGCACGATCACGGTGACGGTCACGGGCGTGCTGCCGAACGGCAACCTCGTGGTCAGCGGCGAGAAGCAGATGCTGATCAACCAGGGCAACGAATTCGTGCGCTTCTCGGGTGTCGTCAACCCGAACACGATCTCGGGCGCGAACTCCGTCTACTCGACGCAGGTCGCCGACGCGAAGATCGAATACTCGTCGAAGGGCTACATCAACGAAGCCGAGACGATGGGCTGGCTGCAGCGCTTCTTCCTCAACATCGCGCCGTGGTGATGACGATGCAGACGACCCTGATCCACCGCCTGTCGGCGCGCACGCATCGCGCCGCGCGGCTCGCCGTCGCGTTCGTGGCCGCGGCCTGCGTGCTCGGCGCGGCGCCCGCGCAGGCGGAACGCCTGAAGGACCTCGCGCAGATCCAGGGCGTGCGCGACAACCCGCTGATCGGCTACGGCCTCGTCGTCGGTCTCGACGGCACGGGCGACCAGACGATGCAGACGCCGTTTACGACGCAGACGCTCGCGAACATGCTCGCGAACCTCGGCATCTCGATCAACAACGGTTCGGCGAACGGCGGCCCGTCGTCGCTGAACAACATGCAGCTGAAGAACGTCGCGGCCGTGATGGTGACGGCCACGCTGCCGCCGTTCGCGCGGCCGGGCGAGGCGCTCGACGTGACCGTGTCGTCGCTCGGCAACGCGAAGAGCCTGCGCGGCGGCACGCTGCTGCTCACGCCGCTGAAGGGCGCGGACGGGCAGGTGTACGCGCTCGCGCAGGGCAACATGGCGGTCGGCGGCGCGGGCGCCAGCGCGAACGGCAGCCGCGTGCAGGTGAACCAGCTCGCGGCCGGCCGGATCGTCGGCGGCGCGATCGTCGAACGCGCGGTGCCGAACGCGGTCGCGCAGATGAACGGCGTGCTGCAGCTGCAGCTGAACGACATGGACTACGGTACCGCGCAGCGGATCGTGTCCGCGGTCAACTCGAGCTTCGGCTCGGGCACCGCGACGGCGCTCGACGGCCGCACGATCCAGCTCGCGGCGCCGGCCGATTCGGCGCAGCAGGTCGCGTTCATGGCGAGGCTGCAGAACCTCGACGTGAGCCCGGACAAGGCCGCGGCGAAGGTGATCCTGAACGCGCGCACGGGCTCGATCGTGATGAATCAGATGGTCACGCTGCAGAGCTGCGCGGTCGCGCACGGCAACCTGTCGGTCGTCGTCAATACGCAGCCGGTGGTGTCGCAGCCGGGGCCGTTCTCGAACGGGCAGACGGTGGTCGCGCAGCAGTCGCAGATCCAGCTGAAGCAGGACAACGGCGCGCTGAAGATGGTGACGGCCGGCGCGAACCTCGCCGACGTCGTGAAGGCGCTGAACACGCTCGGCGCGACGCCCGCGGACCTGATGTCGATCCTGCAGGCGATGAAGGCGGCCGGCGCGCTGCGCGCCGACCTGGAGGTGATCTAAATGGCGGCGAATCTTCCGAACGCAAACGACCTCACGCAGCGCTTCGCGCTCGACGTGCAGGGTTTCGACGCGCTGCGCGCGCAGGCGAAGCAGTCGCCGCAGGCCGGCGCGAAGGCGGTTGCCGGCCAGTTCGACGCGATGTTCACGCAGATGATGCTCAAGAGCATGCGCGACGCGTCGCCGGACGGCGGGCTGCTCGATTCGCATACGTCGAAGATGTACACGTCGATGCTCGACCAGCAGCTCGCGCAGCAGATGTCGAAGCACGGGATCGGCGTCGCCGACGCGCTGATGAAGCAGCTGCTGCGCAACGCCGGTGCGGGCACGGGCAGCGACACCGCGGCCGACCTCGGCGCGGGCGGCATGGGCGGCATGGGTGCCGGCGGCCTTGGCACGGCCGGCAACGAAGGCAGCCTCGCCGCGATGAACGCGATGGCGAAGGCCTATGCGAACGCGGCGAACAACGGCGGGCTCGCCGGCGCGCGCGGCTACTCGGCCGGCAGCGCGCTGACGCCGCCGGTCAAGGGCGCGAGCGGCGTGCAGGACGCCGACGCGTTCGTCGACCGGCTCGCCGGCCCCGCGCAGGCGGCCAGTGCGACGACCGGCATCCCGGCCCGCTTCATCGTCGGCCAGGCCGCGCTCGAATCGGGCTGGGGCAAGCGCGAGATCCGCGCGTCCGACGGCTCGACCAGCTACAACGTGTTCGGCATCAAGGCGAACAAGGGCTGGACGGGCCGCACGGTATCGGCGCTGACGACCGAATACGTGAACGGCACGCCGCGCCGCGTGGTCGCCAAGTTCCGCGCGTACGACTCGTACGAGCACGCGATGACCGACTACGCGAACCTGCTGAAGAACAACCCGCGCTACTCGGGCGTGCTCAGCGCGAGCCGCAGCGTCGAAGGCTTCGCGCACGGGATGCAGAAGGCTGGCTACGCGACCGACCCGAATTACGCGAAAAAGCTGATCTCGATCATGCAGCAGATCGGCTGACGGCCAGCGCCCGCTTCGCTGAAGACGGGCGCCCGCCGCCATCCGTTTCCCCCCTCAGGACCGCGCCCGGCAGCCCGCCGCGCGCGGTTTCAACGTTTGCGCGAAAAAATTCGCCAATTCGATCTAAACTTTCGGTCAGCACTGCCGCTAAGTGTGAGAGACCTGCGACCGGGCCCGTGATCTGGCCCGGTTTTACTGCGCACCGGTTGCCCGGGCGCCCATGACAAGAAAGACCGGCTAGCCATGAATATCGAAACGTCGACGGACCCCAGCCTGGATGCAGGCCACTCCGGGCCCGACTATGCCCGCCGCAATCCGCTGGAAATCGGCGTGCAGCTGCGCAACCTCGTGAATCGCGGCGATTTCCTGACCGTCCAGTATCCGGGCGGCCAGCTCGTCACGCGCCTGCTCGAGGTCGATGTCGGCGCGCGGACGTTCACGTTCGACTGGGGTGCGCTGTCCGAGCAGAACGCCGGCATCCTCGGCGCGTCGCACTGCACGTTCGCGGCCTCGCCGGAGGGCGTGCGCGTCGAATTCACCACGGGTACGCCGCGCGAGACGCGCTACGAGGGGCTGCCCGCGTTCGTCGCCGATTTCCCCGACGTGCTGGTCTGCATCCAGCGCCGTGAATATTTCCGCGTCGATGCGCCGATCGTCGATCCGTTCCTGTGCCGCGGCAAGCTGCCGGACGGCGAGAGCTTCCTGTTCGAGGTGCACAACCTGTCGCTCGGCGGCGTGGGGCTGCGCACGGCCGACGAACGCGTCGAGGCGCTCGAGGTCGGCACGCTGCTGCCGGACGTCGAGCTCGAGCTGACCGGTCACGGCAAGCTGTCGCTCGACCTGCAGCTCGTGTCGCAGCGCTCGACGCAGATGCCGAACGGGTCGCGGCGCTACCAGCTCGGGTTCCGCTACATGTCGCTGCCGGGCAGCGCGGAAAACACGCTGCAGCGGCTGATCACGCAGCTCGAGATGAAGCGCCGCTCGCTCGCGCGGGCCTGACGCGCCCGCGGCCGCCGGCCTGGCCCGGCGCGCCCCGCGACCCTCCGCCGGCGCCACCTGCCGGACGGCTCGGCCCGCGCCGCGCATTCGCGCGTCGCGCGTGCATTTTTTCCTCAATTTTTCCCATCGGCGGCCGTTATACCGGGAGTCACGCAACCCGGCGGCCGCAGCGCGGCCGGCTCATCAGGATCGCGCATGTCCAACACACTCATGAACCTCGGCGTCAGCGGCCTGAATGCCGCGCTCTGGGGCCTCACGACGACCGGCAACAACATCAGCAACGCCGCGACGCCCGGCTATTCGGTCGAGCGGCCGGTCTATGCCGAAACGAGCGGCCAGTACACGGGCAGCGGTTACATGCCGCAGGGCGTGAGCACCGTCACCGTGCAGCGCCAGTACAGCCAGTACCTGAGCGACCAGCTGAACACCGCGCAGACGCAGGGCGGCGCGCTGTCGACGTGGTACACGCTCGTCGCGCAGCTGAACAACTACATCGGCAGCCCGACGGCGGGGATCTCGACCGGGATCACGAGCTACTTCACCGGGCTGCAGAACGTCGCGAACAACGCGTCCGACCCGTCGGTGCGCCAGACCGCGATCAGCAACGCGCAGACGCTGGCCAACCAGATCAACGCGGCCGGCCAGCAGTACGACGCGCTGCGCCAGAGCGTGAACACGCAGCTCACCAGCACCGTGTCGCAGATCAACACGTACACCACGCAGATCGCGAAGCTGAACCAGCAGATCGCGGCGGCGAGCAGCCAGGGGCAGCCGCCGAACCAGCTGATGGACCAGCGCGACCTCGCGGTGTCGAACCTGTCGGGCCTCGCCGGCATCCAGGTCGTGCGCAACGACAGCGGCTACAGCGTGTTCCTGTCGGGCGGCCAGCCGCTCGTCGTCGCCGACAAGAGCTACCAGCTCGCGGCCGTCACGTCGCCGTCGGATCCGAGCGAGCTGACCGTCGTGTCGCAGGGGATCGCCGGCGCGAACCCGCAGGGGCCGAACCAGGCGCTGCCCGATTCGTCGCTGTCGGGCGGCACGCTCGGCGGCCTGCTCGCGTTCCGCAGCCAGACGCTCGATCCCGCGCAGGCCCAGCTCGGCGCGATCGCGACCAGCTTCGCCGCGCAGGTCAACGCGCAGAACGCGCTCGGCATCGACCTGTCGGGCAACAAGGGCGGCAACCTGTTCACGACGCCGTCGCCGACCGTGTACTCGAACCAGGGCAACACCGGCAACGCATCGCTGTCCGTGTCGTTCGCGAACGCGTCGCAGCCGACGACGGGCGACTACACGCTGTCCTACGACGGCACCAACTACACGCTGGCCGACCGCGCGAGCGGTGCGGTGGTCGACCAGAAGGCGGGGCCGATGCCGGTCTCGCTCGGCGGGCTGAATTTCTCGACCCCGTCCGGCTCGATGAACGCCGGCGACAAGTTCACCGTGCTGCCGACGCGCGGCGTGCTGAACGGCTTCGGCCTCGCGACGACGAGCGCGTCGGCGATCGCGGCCGCGTCGCCGGCCGTCACGTCGGCGGCGGGCACCAACACCGGCACGGGCAAGATCACGCTGGCCGGCGTGACCGCGGGCTACCAGGTGCCGACGACCAAGCTGACCTACGACGCGACGGCGAAGACGCTGACGGGCTTCCCGGCCGGCACCACGGTGACGGTCGGCACCACGCCGCCGACGTCGGTCACGATCGGCAGCCCGACGGACACCGTCCCGTACGACCCGGCGGCCGGCGCGACGATGACGATGTCGGGGACGGCCGCGGGCGCGCTCAACGGCGTGAGCATCACGCTGACCGGCGCACCGGCGACCGGCGACTCGTTCACGATCGGGCCGTACGCGGGCGGCACCAGCGACGGCTCCAACGCGCTCGCGCTGTCGAAGCTGGTCAACGCGAAGGCGCTCGGCAACGGCACGGCGACGCTCACGGGCGCGTACGCGAGCTACGTGAACGGCATCGGCAATACGACGACCCAGCTGAAATCGTCGAGCGCCGCGCAGACCGGGCTGGTCGGCCAGATCACCCAGGCGCAGCAGTCGGTGTCGGGCGTGAACCAGAACGAGGAAGCGGCCAACCTGATGCAGTACCAGCAGCTTTACCAGGCGAACGCGAAGGTGATCCAGACGGCGGCGACGCTGTTCCAGACCGTGCTCGGCCTGTTCAACTGACCGGATTCGAGGAATAGAGGCGATGCGGATTTCCAGCACCCAGTTCTTCCAGCTGAACGTTTCACAAATGAACGACCAGCAGGCCCAGCTCGCGCAGCTGTATCAGCAGATCTCGAGCGGCGTGAGCCTGCAGACGGCGGCCGACAACCCGGCCGGCGCGGCGCAGGCCGTGCAGCTGTCGATGACGTCGGCGACGCTGTCGCAGTACGCGACCAACCAGAACGCGGCGCTCGCGTCGCTGCAGGCCGAGGACCAGACGCTGCAGAGCGTCAGCGGCGTGCTGACGAGCGCGCAGTCGCTGCTCGTGCGCGCCGGCGACGGCTCGCTGTCCGACAGCAACCGCTCGGCGCTCGCAACGCAGCTGCAGGGCTACCGCGACCAGTTGATGACGCTCGCGAACACCAACGACGGTGCGGGCAACTACCTGTTCGCCGGCACGAAGAATTCGGCGGCGCCGTTTTCGACGACGGCGAGCGGCAGCGTCGCCTACGTCGGCGACACGGGGACGCGCCAGGTGCAGATCGCCGATTCGAGCACCGTGTCGCAGGGCGACACGGGCGCGGCCGTCTTCATGTCGGTGCCGGGGATCGGCAGCTCGCCGGTGCCGTCGGCCGGCGCGGGCAACACGGGCACCGGCACGATCGGCACGGTCACGGTGACGAACCCGTCGATCGCGACGAACGGCCATCAGTACGCGATCACGTTCGGCGGCACGGCCGCCGCGCCGACCTACACGGTGACCGACAACTCGGCCAGCCCGCCGACCACCACGCCGGCGCAGGCCTATTCGGCGGGCTCGGCGATCGCGCTCGGCGGCGGCATGACGGTGGCCGTATCGGGCACGCCGGCCGCGGGCGACACGTTCGCGGTCTCGCCCGCGCCGCAGGCGAGCGGCGGCTCCGACGTGTTCTCGACGCTCGACGCGATGATCTCGGCGCTGAATACGCCCGTGACGGCCAATGCGGTGGCGGGCGCAGCGCTGAAGAACGCGCTGATGACGGGCTCGACCAAGCTCGGCAACACGATGCGCAACGTCACGACGATCCAGGCATCGGTCGGCGGCCGCGAGCAGGAAGTCAAGGCGATGCAGGCCGTCAACCAGACGGCGACGCTGCAGACGACCAGCAACCTGTCGGACCTGACCAGCACCAACATGGTCACGACGATCAGCCAGTACCTGCAGGTGCAGAACGCGCTGACCGGCGCGCAGAAGGCTTACGTGCAACTGCAGAACCTGTCGCTGTTCCAGTACATCAATCCTTGATGCACGGCGCGCCGGCGGCGATGTGAGCGCACGCTTGCATTACCGCCGGCGCGATCCGCTGCCCGCGTGCCCTGCGCGGGCGGCCGTTGCACCGGGCCGCGCGGCCGCGCACCGGTTCGCTCGTCCGGCAAGCCGCGTCGCACGCCGGCCAGCCGGCGATTGCGCTCCGCGTGTCGGCCTGCTTGTCAGCCCGCTTGCCAGCCCCATTCCCGCTCCGTAAACTCGCGCCAGATTCCAGACCGGCGCATCCTTGGCAGCCGGCGACCGACAGGAGCCCTTTCCCCATGTCCGATTCCTACTTCCCGCGCTGGCGGGTCCAGTCGACCGGCGCGGCCTCGCGCGTGGTCGGCCCCGACGAGCGCCTGCCGTGGCCGCAGATGGTCGCGATGGGCGTGCAGCACGTCGTCGCGATGTTCGGTTCGACCGTGCTCGCGCCGCTGCTGATGGGCTTCGACCCGAACCTGTGCATCTTCATGTCGGGCATCGGCACGCTGCTGTTCTTCGTGCTGGTCGGCGGCCGCGTGCCGAGCTACCTCGGCTCGAGCTTCGCGTTCATCGGCCTCGTGATCGCGGTGACGGGCTACGGCGGCAGCGGCCCGAACCCGAACATCCCGGTCGCGCTCGGCGGAATCGTCGCGTGCGGCGTCGTGTACGTCGCGCTCGGCGCGCTGGTGCAGGCGATCGGCACGCGCTGGATCGAGACGCTGATGCCGCCCGTCGTCACCGGCGCGGTCGTCGCGGTGATCGGGTTGAACCTCGCGCCGATCGCGGTGAAGGGCGTGTCGGGCTCGACCTTCGAGTCGGTGATGGCGCTCGTCACGGTGCTGTGCGTCGGCGGCGTCGCGGTGTTCGCGCGCGGGATGATGCAGCGCCTGCTGATCCTCGTCGGGCTCGCGATCGCGTACGCGCTCTATGCCGTCGCGACCAACGGGATGGCCCTCGGCAAGCCGATCGATTTCGCGATCGTCGCGCATGCCGCGTGGTTCGGTGTGCCGAGCTTCCGTGCGCCGGTCTTCGATCCGCATGCAATGCTGATGCTCGCGCCGATCGCGGTGATCCTGGTTGCGGAGAACCTCGGCCACATCAAGGCCGTCAGCGCGATGACGGGGACCAGCCTCGACCGCTACGTCGGCCGCGCGTTCATCGGCGACGGGCTCGCGACGATCGTATCGGGCAGCGTCGGCGGCACGGGCGTGACCACCTACGCCGAGAACATCGGCGTGATGGCCGTCACGCGGATCTATTCGACGCTGGTGTTCGCGGTCGCCGCGCTGATCGCGATCGGGCTCGGCTTCTCGCCGAAATTCGGCGCGGTGATCCAGACGATCCCGGGCCCCGTGCTCGGCGGCGTGTCGATCGTCGTGTTCGGGCTGATCGCGGTGACGGGCGCGCGGATCTGGGTCGTCAACAAGGTCGACTTCTCCGACAACCGCAACCTGATCGTCGCGGCCGTCACGCTCGTGCTCGGCGCCGGCGACTTCTCGCTGAAGATCGGCGGCTTCGGGCTCGGCGGGATCGGCACCGCGACGTTCGGCGCGATCATCCTGTACGCGATCCTGCGCAAGGAAAAGGAACCGGGCCCGGTGGTCTGATTCAACAGCGGGCGGTGCAATGCCGCCCGCCGGCGCGCTCTCACGCGCCGGTATTCGACTGCGCCTGCAGCCACGCGCAGAACTGCGCGACGAGCGGATCGTCGGCCGGCGCGCCCGGCGCGATCCACCAGTAGCTGCGCGTCGCGATGCGCGGCCCGTCGAGCGGCATCACGAGCCGGCCGCTCGCGAGCTCGTCGTCGATCAGCGGCAGCGGGCCGAGTGCGACGCCGAGCCCGTCGACGGCCGCCTGCAGTGCCAGGTAGAAGTGGTCGAACGACTGCCGCTTGCGACCCTTCATCGCCACGCCGGCCGCCGCGAACCAGTCGCGCCAGCCTTCCGGCCGCGTATCCGAATGCAGCAGCACGTGGCGCGCGAGATCGTCCGCGCGGGTGATCGGCGCGCGCTTGAGCAGCGCGGGACTGCAGACCGGGATCACGCTTTCGTCGAGGAAGTGGCCGCTCGTGCAGTTCGGCCAGTGGCCGGGGCCGCGGCGGATCGCGACATCGAAACCGTTCAGCATGTCGAGCGGCGCATTCGACGTCGACAGTTTCAGCTCGACGTTCGGCACGTCGCGCTGGAACCGCGACAGGCGCGGCAGCAGCCATTTCATCGCGAAGGTCGGCAGTGCGTTGATGCGCAGCACGCGCGCCGCGCCGGTGTTGCGCAACTGCTCGGTCGCATGCGCGATGCTGTCGAACGCCGCGCGCACGGTGTCCAGGTAGCGGCGGCCTTCGTCGGTGAGCTTCACGCGCTTGCCGTAGCGGTGGAACACCGGCTTGCCGAGCCACGCCTCGAACGCGGCGATCTGCCGGCTGATGGCACCATGAGTCACATGCAGCTCGTCGCCGGCGGCGCTGAAGCTTTCATGTCGTGCCGCGGCTTCAAAGGCCCGAAGCGCGGAAAAGGGCGGGAGATCGCGTGCCATGCTTGTGATTCTAGATCACAAGGGCGTGCCGATAAAATCGTTTTGCCACGATCCGGAACGGCGGTAACCTCGGTTCACCGTTTAGTGAGGAGCACCATGCAATCCGTTTCCCCGCCGTCTGCCGCGACGCCCCGCAGCGTCGGCCTCGCCGAGCTGTTCACCGGTTTCCTGTCGCTCGGCCTGATGTCGTTCGGCGGCGCGCTGCCGTTCGCGCGGCGCACGATCGTCGACGAGCGCAAGTGGCTCTCCGCCGACGAATTCACCGATCTGCTCGGCCTGTGCCAGTTCCTGCCGGGCGGCAACGTGATCAACCTGTCGGTCGCCGTCGGCATGCGCTTTCGCGGCGTGGCCGGCGCGTTCGCCGGCATTCTCGGGCTGATCGCGGGCCCGACGCTCGTCGTCGTCGCGCTCGGCGTGCTGTACGCGAAGACGCAGAACGATCCGCACGTGCAGCACCTGTTCGCGGGGCTCGCCGCCGCGGCCGCCGGGCTGCTCGTCGCGATGGCCGTGAAGGTCGCGAAGCCGCTGCGGCACGCACCGGCGGCGGCCGGCATCGCGGCGCTCGCGTTCGTCGCGATCGCGGTGCTGCGCATTCCGCTGCTGACCACGATGCTCGTGCTGACCCCCGTCAGCGTGTGGCTTGCGTCACGCCGCCGCGACGCGAGCAAGCCGCAGTCGGCGCAGGCCGCCGCGCGCGACACCCGGCCGGGAGACCGCTCATGACCGACACGCTGATCGCCATCGCGACGATCTTCAGCCAGCTGTCGCTGCTCGCCTTCGGCGGCGGCAACACGATCCTGCCGGAGATGCAGCGGCAGGTCGTCGACGTGCATCACTGGATGAGCGCGCACGAGTTCACCGCGCTGTTCGCGCTGGCCCAGGCGGCGCCCGGGCCGAACATGATGATCGTGTCGCTGGTCGGCTGGCACGTGGCCGGCTGGTCCGGGCTGCTGGTCGCGTCGCTCGCGAAGTTCGGGCCGTCGTCGATCGTCACCGTGCTCGCGCTGCATGCGTGGGAGCGTTTTCGCGACCGGCCGTGGCGCCGCTACGTGCAGCAGGGGATGATGCCCGTCACGGCCGGGCTCGTCGCGGCAAGCGCGGTGCTGATTTCCGAGGCGTCGAACCGCACGGCGATCCAGTGGGGCATCACGGCCGCGTGTGCGGTGCTCGCGTGGCGCACGCGCATCCATCCGCTGTGGCTGCTCGCCGGCGGCGCGCTGATCGGGCTCACGGGTATCGGGCAGTGAGCGACGCACAACCGCCCGCCCGTGCGCGATACTGGCGCGACTTTTCACGGGAGGATCGATGGATCTCGACGGCGCCAGCCGCAATCTCACCGTCGCCGCGTTGCTGACGCTGTCCGGCGGCTATCTCGACGCATACACGTACGTCGGCCACGGCCACGTATTCGCGAACACGATGACCGGCAACGTCGCACTGCTCGGCATCAACGTGTCGGCCGGCGACTGGGCCGCCGCGCTGCATCACGTGCCGCCGCTCGTCGGCTTCGTGCTCGCGGTGTTCGTCGCGCACCTGCTCGGCCTCGCCGCGCAGCGCGGCTGGATGCGGCACACGGCGTTCGCGAGCCTGATCGTCGAGATCGCGTTTCTCGGTATCGCCGCGAGCGGCCTCGTCGGCGTGTCGAGCGCGTGGCTGATTCCGGGCATCTCGTTCGTCGCGACGCTGCAGACGCTGTCGTTCACCCATCTCGAGGAATTGTCGTACACGTCGGTGATGACGACCGGCAACCTGCGGCGCGCCGCGCAGAAGCTGTTCGTCGGGCTGATCCCGCGCTACGACGCGGGCGCGCTGCACGACTCGGCTCTGCTCGCGACGATCAGCTTCTGCTTCCTGGCCGGCGCGGTGGTCGGCGGACTCGTGACGCGGCTCGTGCCGGACATCGCGCTGTGGGGCGCGGTGCTGCTGCTCGTCGGCGCCTTCGCGGAAATCGTGCGGCGCGCGTGGCGCCGGCATGCGGCCGACGGCGGGCCGGCGGCGGCGTGACCGCGCATCCGGCGGGCGTTCCCGTGCGCCCGTCCGTTCCGCGGCGCCTGCCGCGCGATCCTGACCGCCCCGACGCACCGTAAGCCGCGCGGCCGGTTGCTGCTGCGCGGCGCCCGCCGTCCGCCGGACAAGCGTCCCATGCGCAACGTTGTGCGCGGGCGACAGTTCCGCCGTTACCGCACATTTCAATTTCTTTCAGCGATCGCACTCGTCATATGATTCAGCCCACATCGCGCGCGCCAAGAACGTGAGCGATCGCCACCCGGCTGCGCACGCGGCCGGCCATGAACGGAGACACCTACAAACAGGAAAGCTCATGAAGCAGACCACTCGACTCGCAGCCATCGCAGGGGGCGCCGCGCTCGCATTTGCCAGCCAGTACGCGGCCGCACAAAGCTCGGTCACGCTCTGGGGCGTCGCCGACGCCAGCATCCGTTACCTGACCAACGCCAACGCCAAGAACGACGGCCTGCTGTCGATGACCAACGGCGCGATCACGAACAGCCGCTTCGGCATCTACGGCACGGAAGATCTCGGCGGCGGCCTGAAGGCCGTGTTCAACCTCGAAAGCGGCGTGAACCTGCAGAACGGCGCATTCGCCGACAGCGGCCGCCTGTTCAACCGTGCAGCGTACGTCGGCCTGCAGAGCCCGTACGGCACGGTGACCCTCGGCCGCCAGAAGACGCCGCTGTTCGACCTGCTGTCGGATACCTACGATCCGCTGACGGTCGGCAACTACCTCGAAAACGCGTGGCTGCCGGTCGCACTCGGCGGCGGCCTGTATGCGGACAACCAGATCAAGTACACGGGCAAGTTCGAAGGCCTGACCGCGAAGGCGATGTACTCGACCGGCACCAACTACGAATCGACCGGCGCCGGCGGCTTCTCGGGCCAGATTCCGGGCTCGCTCGGCAAGGGCAATGCGTGGGGCGTGTCGCTGTCGTACGTGATGGGCCCGCTCAGCATCGCGGCCGGCGCGCAGCAGAACAGCGACAACTCGGCACGCAAGCAGACGATCTACCACGCGAACGTCGTGTATGCGTTCAGCAAGGCGAAGATCTACGCGGGCTACCTGCGCTCGAAGGATGACACCGGCTTCGTCGACAGCCTGCTCGCGCAGAAGACGATTCCGGTCGCGAAGGGCACCGGCCGGATCGACGACGGTCCGTTCGCGGGCGTGAGCTGGCAGGTCAGCGCGCCGCTGACGCTGACGGGCGCGTTCTACTACGACCACATGCGCAATGCGATGACCGAGAACGGCACGCTCGCGAGCGGCAACCGCTACGCGGTCGTCGGCATCGCCGAGTACGCGCTGAGCAAGCGCACGGAAGTCTACGGCACCGTCGACTTCAACAAGACGACCGGCGCGGCGAACGTCGAGCTGCCGGGGCGCAACAACC
Source organism: Burkholderia sp. BCC1972 (assembly GCF_905339605.1). Taxonomy (NCBI): domain Bacteria; kingdom Pseudomonadati; phylum Pseudomonadota; class Betaproteobacteria; order Burkholderiales; family Burkholderiaceae; genus Burkholderia; species Burkholderia sp. BCC1972. The sequence continues at coordinate 200,210 of NZ_CAJPGH010000013.1, forward strand.
AGACCGGCATCGCGATCGGCCTGCGCAATATCTTCTGACGAACGTCGGAACGCATGCGCCGGCATTCGCCCGGCGCGCATCGAAGAGGCTCCGCGAGGCGCCTCTTTTTTTTCGACACGCGACGTTCATACGCGTGCCCGACTATTCGGCAATCGCTCCATTGCGGAAGTCCCGCGCCGTAAGCGATCCGTCGGCATTCCAGAACATACTTTTACAGTACGCGCGAGCGCTTTCCGCTACGCTGCGTGCATCGCCCGTTGCGTGCCGAGAGGCTCGCGCGTGCGTCGTTCCGGTGGTGCTCGGCGAGCGCGGCCGGCCAGGTGCGTAACTTGTGTATCCGGTGATGACAATCGCGGTCTGCCGGTTTTTTTTCGTGGGACGATGCGCTCACGATTTTCTTGAAAGGGGATGACGATGGGTATCCTGAACACCGTGGGTGAAATCGCTGGCGCAGTGGCAGCCGTCGAAGGCGCGGAAAAGCTGGATCCGGATGCGGGCCTGCTGACCAAGGCGGCCGCGGCCGTCGCCGGTTTCAAGGGCGCCGAAGCGATCGAAGGCATGCTCGAGAAGAAGAAGGACGACGAGCAAGCAGCAGACGACACGCAGGCGACGGACGGCGGCGACACGTCGCAGGCCTGAGCATGGCGGCTGGTCCGGCCGCGGGCGCGCCCTTCGCGCGCCCGGGCGGACCGGTGCCGCGCAGCCGGCGGGTCGGGCATGCGGTCGATCGGTGACGCATGACACACCCGGCAGTCGGTTTGACCGGCGAGAGGCCACGTCTCTCGCCGTTTTTTATTGGGCGCGCGCCGGGTCGCACCGTGCGCCGCACGAATCGCCGAATCTTGCTATCGTGCCGTCATCCGAACTGCGATGAGGGGATGCGATGGATTTCGACTACGACCTGTTCGTCATCGGCGCCGGCTCCGGCGGCGTGAGGCTCGCGCGGATGTCCGCGTCGTACGGCGCACGCGTCGGCATCGCGGAAGAGGAGCAGATCGGCGGCACCTGCGTGCTGCGCGGCTGCATCCCGAAGAAGCTGCTCGTCTACGCATCGCACTACCCGCATGAAGTCGAGGACGCGAAGGGCTTCGGCTGGACTTTCGGCGCGGGCACGCTCGACTGGTCCGCGCTGATCGCCGCGAAGGATCGCGAGATCAACCGGCTCAGCGACATCTACATCAACCTGCTGCGGCAATCGGGCGTCGACATGCACGCCGGCCGCGCGACGCTCGTCGATGCGCATACCGTCGCGATCGGCGGCCGCACGATCCGCGCGCGCCACATCGCGATCGCGACCGGCTCGCGCCCGTCGATGCCGGCGCGGCCCGGCATCGAGCACGCGATCACGTCGCGCGAGGCGCTGTCGCTCGCAACGTGCCCCAAGCGTATCGCGGTGATCGGCGGCGGCTATATCGCGGTCGAGTTCGCGGGCATCTTCAACGGCTTCGGCAGCCACGTCGACCTGTTCTATCGCGGCGAGAAGATCCTGCGCGGCTTCGACGACGACGTGCGCCAGTTCCTGACCGACGAGATGACGAAGCAGGGCGTCGCGATCCACGTGCGTACGGTGGTCGAGTCGATCGAGCGCGCGGACGACGGCACGCTGAGCGTGCGGGTCGACGATGCGCGGCACGGGCCGTACGACCAGGTGCTCTATGCGACCGGCCGCGTGCCGAACGTCGACGGGCTCGGGCTCGAGCAGGCGGGCGTGCTGCTCGACGCACGCGGTGCGATCGCCGTCGATGCCTATTCGGCGACGTCGGTGCCGTCGATCCATGCGATCGGCGACGTCACGTCGCGGCCGCAGCTCACGCCGGTCGCGACGCGCGACGGCGGGCTGCTCGCGCGCACGCTGTTCGGCGGCTCGCGTGTCGCGGCCGATCACGCGTATGTGCCGTCGGCCGTGTTCAGCCAGCCCGAGGTCGCGACGGTCGGCCTGACCGAAGCCGATGCGCGTCACGCGCACGGCGAGGTCGATATCTATCGCACGTCGTTCAAGGCGCTGCGTCATACGCTGTCGGGCCGCGACGAGCGCACGATGATGAAGCTCGTCGTCGCGCGCGACAGCCAGCGCGTGGTCGGCGCGCACATGGTCGGCCGCGACGCGGGCGAGATCATCCAGGGCATCGCGATCGCGATTCGGGCGGGCGCGACGAAGGCGCAGTTCGACGACACGATCGGCATCCATCCGACCGCGGCCGAGGAATTCGTGACGATGCGGCAGAAGGTGGCCGACTAGCGGGCGCGGCATGCGCGCGCGTGCGGTTCGATTGCCGCGGTGCGCATTGGCCGGTGAGCCGTTTCCTTTCACGGCAAAGCCGAATGAGTTTCGGTGATAGTGGTCGAGCTTTTGATCACGCCGACTGACCGTGCCGGTCACGTTTCTCGAAATTATCGGGTCGCGCATTGGCCCGGCGTTGCAATGCGCAGCAATCGGCATGCTCCGGATTCTTTCCCGGCAAGCCTTTTCCCGTGGCGACCCGCGTGCGATCCCGTCGGATATTTAATATAAGTACGAAAATCGTCAACTATTATCAAGAACCCCCGTCTCGATAATCAGGCTTGATATGATCGCGCAAAATCCTATCCGGGGCCGGTCATGCGCGATCAACAGCGCAGTAATCAGAATAACGGGGTAATTCACGTGCGCGACGCATTCGCGCATCGATTTGCCTGTCCGCTTTGTGCCGCAACACATCCGTTGCGCGTACCCATCCATCCGATACCGCGATCGCCGGCCCGGCGATGACGGCGCACGTGCGCATCGCGCCGATGCGTACGTGTCCGCCCTCACCGCAGCCGTTTCGAACGCCGGCTCGTCCGCGAGCCGGCGTGCCCGCCAGGGCCATCTTTCCATGCAAGGAGACCAGCAGTGAACCATCAGACTCGACGCACCGTCCTCGTGGCGGCGGCGGTCGTCGCAGCGCTGTCCGGCTGCGCGACCGAATCGTCGCGCACGCTCGACGTGCCGGCCGTCAGCAGCGCGCAGAAGCCGTATGCGGGCAAGCCCGTCGCGATCGCCGTCGGCAAGTTCGACAATCGCTCGAGCTATATGCGCGGCATCTTCTCCGACGGCATCGACCGCCTCGGGGGGCAGGCGAAGACGATCCTCGTTACGCGCCTGCAGCAGAGCCGGCGCTTCAACGTGCTCGACCGCGAGAATCTCGACGAGATCAGGCAGGAAGCCGGCTTCATGAAGAAGGCGCAGGCCGTGAAGGGCGCGAACTACGTGGTGACGGGCGACGTGACCGAATTCGGCCGCAAGGACGTCGGCGATCACCAGCTGTTCGGCATTCTCGGTCGCGGCAAGACGCAGGTTGCGTATGCGAAGGTCAACCTGAACATCGTTGACACGACGACGTCGGAAGTCATCGCATCGAGTCAGGGCGCGGGTGAATTCAGCCTGTCGAACCGCGAGGTGATCGGCTTCGGCGGCACGGCCGGCTACGACTCGACGCTCAACGGCAAGGTACTCGACCTCGCGATCCAGGAAGCCGTGAACCATCTCGTCGACCAGGTCGACGCCGGGGCGTTGAAGGCTGCGCAGTAAAACCCGCGCGCAATCCGGCGCGGACGCATCATTCCATCAACCAGAAGAGACTAGACCATGAAACGGGGAATCTGGCTGCCGGCGACGGCGGCTGCATTGCTGCTCGCGGGCTGCGCGGCACCCACCACGCCGCCGCTGTATCAATGGACCGGCTATCAGCCGCAGGTGTACGAATACTTCAAGGGTCAGCAAGCACCGCAGCAGCAGATCGATGCGCTCGAAAAGGCGCTGCAGGAGATTCGCGCGAAGGGGCATACGCCGCCGCCGGGTTTCCATGCGCATCTCGGGATGCTGTATGCGAGCGTCGGCAACGGGCAGCAAGCCGAACAGGAACTGCAGGCCGAGAAGCAGTTGTTCCCGGAATCCGCGCCGTACATGGATTTCCTGATGAAGAAGAAAACCGGCGCATCGAAAGCCGCGAATCCGGCGGCCGCCGGCCAGACGGTCGCCGCCGAGAAGCACGCCGATTCGAACTCCGCCAAACAGTGACGCGCCCGCCATGTTCAAGACACTTTCATTCAAGCTGCTGTCCGTGCTGTCGATCGCCGCACTGCTGAGCGCGTGCGCGCAACCGGTGCAACGTCCCGACTACACGGCGTTCAAGAAGAGCCAGCCGCGCTCGATTCTCGTGCTGCCGCCGGTCAACGAAACCACTGACGTCGGCGCGACCTACGGCGTGCTGTCGCAAATGACGCTGCCGCTTGCCGAGTCGGGTTACTACGTGGTGCCCGTCGCGGTGATGGACGAGACGTTCAAGCAAAACGGGTTGACGAACGCAACCGATATCCAGGGCACGTCGCCCGCAAAGCTGCGCGAGATCTTCGGCGCGGACGCCGCGCTGTACTCGAAGGTCACGCAGTACGGCTCGGTCTATCAGCTGGTCGACAGCACGACGATCGTTTCGGCATCGGCGAAACTCGTCGACCTGAAGAGCGGTGACGTGCTGTGGCAGGGCGAGGGCCGGGCGACAGGCAAGGAAGTCGGCAACAACATGAGCGTCAATGCGTTCGGAATCGTCGGGGCGCTGGTGCAGGCAGCCGTCAAGCAGGTTGCGCATTCGCTGACCGACGAAGCGCACGACGTGGCCGGGCTGACGAGCAGCCGTCTGCTGTCGGCCGGCCCGCCGAACGGGTTGCTGTACGGGCCGCGCTCGCCGAAGTACGGCACCGACTGACGCACGGCAGCCGTCCCGGCGTGCCGGAACCGGTCTGAACGGCCGCGCGAGCGCACGGCCGTCTTGTATCCGCGCATCGATGCTTCGTGATGCTCAATGCACGCCGAACGCGTCGAGCATCCGGTACCAGCTCATCGCGAGCACCAGTGCCGGCGTGCGCAGCGCTTCGCCGCCGGGGAAATCGCGGTGCCGGATCTTCTCGAACAGGTCGAAGCGGCTCGCCTGTCCATCGATCGCTTCGGCGATCAGCTTGCCCGCGAGCGCGGTCGTGTTCACGCCGTGCCCCGAAAACCCCTGCGCGAAGTACAGCGTCGGCGCGATGCGGCCGAAGTGCGGCGCGCGGTTCATCGTGATGTCGACGAAGCCGCCCCATGCATAGTCGACCTTCACGTCCGCAAGTTGCGGGAACGTCTTCAGCATGTCCGCCCGCATCGCCGCGGCGAGGTCGCGCGGCTCGCGCGTCGAATAGCTGACCTTGCCGCCCCACACGAGCCGCGTGTCGGGCGCCGGCCGGAAATAGTCGAGCACGAAGCGGCTGTCGCAAATCGCCGCGCGCGCGGGCATCAGCGCGGCGGCGCGCGCTTCGCCGAGCGGCTCGGTCGCGATCACGTAGGTGCCGACCGGCATGATCTTCTTCGACAGCGCGGGGGCGAGCGCGCCGACGAAGGTGTTGCACGCGAGCACGACGAAGCGCGCGCGCACATTGCCGCCGCTCGTCTCGACGACGTGGCCGCCGGCGACGTCGCGCACGCGCGTCACGCAGCTGTCCTCGTGGATGCGCACGCCTGCGTCGGTCGCCGCGCGCGCGAGGCCGAGCGTGTAGTTGAGCGGATGCAGGTGGCCGCTGTCGGGGTCGTACAGCCCGCCGCAATAGCGGGCCGACTGCACGTAGTCGCCGAGTTCGTCGGCTTCGACGAAGTGGAAGCGGTCGTAGCCGAAGCGCTTCGCGGCTTCGTCGCGCCAGCGCTTCAGCGAATCGGCGTCGCGCTCGGTGTTCGCGGCGGTCAGGTAGCCGGGCACCAGCGCGCAGTCGATGTCGTGCTGCGCGATGCGCGATTTCACGAGCGACAGCGTTTCGAGCCCCATGTCCCAGATGCGCTTCACGTCGCCTTCGGGCATGAATTGCGCGAACGTGTCGATGTCGCACGCGAAGCCGCCGATCAGCTGGCCGCCGTTGCGGCCGCTCGCCGCCCATCCGACCCGCGACGCTTCGAGTACGGTCACCGAATGGCCGCGCTCGGCGAGGTTGAGCGCGGCGGACAGGCCCGTGAGGCCCGCGCCGATCACGCACACGTCGGCGTCGACCGTGCCGGTGAGCGGCGCGTGGCGGGTCGTATCGTTGGCGGTCGCCGCGTAGTAGGACGCGACGTGCGGCTGGTTGGCGAATGTCTGCATGGTCTGGATAACGAAAGAATTGGGCTCAGAACAGCTCGCGCACACGGTGGTAGAGCATCCCGAGTTCGAGCGCGGGTTGCCGCCATGCGTCGCCGCCGGGAAAGCGCCGGTGACGCAGACGCGCGAACAGGTCGAATGCGCGCGCGTCGCCCGCGATCGCACCGGCGATCGCGCGTCCGGCAATGCCGGTGAGCGCGACGCCGTGCCCGCTGAAGCCCTGGACGTAGAAGAAGTTGGGATCGAGTGCGCCGAAGTCCGGCGCGCGGTTGCGCGTGACGTCGACGAAGCCGCCCCACGCGTGGTCGACGCGCACGTCGCCAAGTTGCGGGAACACGCCGACCATGCGCTGCCGGATCGTTTCGGCGAGCGTGGCGGGCGATGCGCCGGCCGAGTTCGCGCGGCCGCCGAACAGCATCCGGTGGTCGGCCGACAGCCGGAAATAGTCGAGGAAGAAATTGTTGTCGCACACGGCTTCGCGCTTCGCGATCAGCGCGTCGGCGCGCGCCTGGCCGAGCGGCTCGGTCGCGATGATGTACGACGCGATCGGCGCGATGCGCGCGGCGGTCGCGGCCGGCAGGATGCCGCCGGGCCCCGCGTTGCAGCACGACACGACGTAGCGGCAGCGCACCTCGCCCGACGGCGTGCGCACGACGGGGCGCGCACCGCGCACGACATCGAGCGCCGGCGTATGCGCATGCAGCGCGACGCCTTCGCGGCGCGCTGCCTCGGCGAGACCGAGGCAGTACTTGAGCGGATGCAGGTGGCCGGACAGCGGGTCGTGCACGCCGGCCAGATAGCGTGTCGACGCAATGCGTGCGTGGATTTCGCCGGTGTCGAGCCAGGTGAGCGACGGATGGCCCCAGCGCGACGTCGCGGCCGCCATCCACGCGCGCAGGTCGTCGATGCGGCGCGGTTTCGTCGCGACCGTCAGGTAGCCGCGCGTGAAGTCGCAGTCGATCCCGTAGTGCGCGATGCGTTCGGCGATCATCGCGACGCCGTCGAGCGACAGCGACCACGCGGCGCGCGCGCCGTCGGCGCCGAGCTGTTGCTCGATCACCTCGTCCTTCGCGAAGCCCGTGATCGCCTGGCCGCCGTTGCGGCCCGACGCGCCCCAGCCGGGCCGGTGCGCATCGATCACGGCGACGGACAGCCCGCGCGCGCGGCAGTCGAGCGCCGTCGACAGGCCCGCGAAGCCGGCGCCGATCACGCAGACGTCGACGTCGATCGCGTCGTCGAGGACGGGGTCATCGACCACGGGCCGCGCGACGGTTGCTTCGTAGTACGAGTCGCGCGCAAGCGCATCGGCGCGGCGGGTGAAAGACTGCGTCATGAAAACGACTCCCTCGAAAAGGCTGCAACCTGCGCGCAGCCACCCTGAAAACGGCGCGGGACGCCGTGCGCGCGGCACGGCGTCCCGCGTGTGCTGCGTCAGAACGAATAGATGAACTGCGTGGCGAGCAGGTCGTTGGACTTGCCGTACGAGCCGTCGTTGCGCAGGAACACCTTGTTGTTCGCCCAGTCGTGCCGGTATTCGACCTTCACGGTGATCTGCTGGGTCGGATAGAACAGCAGGTCGAGCGCGACATCCTGGCGTACCGCGCCCTTGCACTCGAAGCCCAGGCCGCCGCCGGCCTTCGACTGCGCGAGGCAGTCCGCGTCGACGCCGAAGCCGTTGCTCGGATCCATCCCGTTGCCGTTCAGCGCGATGCCGCCGCCGCCGCCGCCGTTCTTCGAGTTGGCGAGCAGGTCGTAGCGCAGCGTCACGCCCATGCGGCCGACCACCGGCGCGTTGAACTTGCGGTGCGCGAGCAGCGACAGGCCGTACCACTGCGCGAGCCCGCCGTTGAACGCCGCATGCTGCTGCCGGCCGTAGTCGACTTCCGCGTTGTACTGAATATCGGCGAGCGTGTAGGTCGCGTCGAGTTCGCCGAAGAAGAATGAACCGTACGCGCTTGGCGAGGCACCGCCTGGGCCATAGTTAGCGCCAATTTGCTGACCAGTCGTTGGATCTGTTACAGGAGCAGACGAAAGCGTTTGTCGTCCGATGTTGAACGACCCGCCGATGTCAAGCGCGCTCGACCACGTGTAGTCCGCGCGCGCGGTGAATGTCGGCACCTTGTTGCTGGTGGTGATCGGATCGCCGAGCGCGTTGGTGCCCTTCGTCGTGACCGAACCATACGTGCGGTACTGCTCGTTGCCGAGGAAGAACTTCCACGCCCAGGCGCCCTTCGTGTAGTTCGCGCCGATGCCGACGTAGCTGCCCGGATCGGAGAAATCGTACAGCAGGTTGTGCGTGAGCGTGAGCATCTGGTTCGACTGCTGCACCTCGTAGCCGCCGAAGCTCGGGATCAAGCCGGCGACCAGCGTCGTCTCGGCGGTGATCGGCACGTTGATGACCGCCGTGTTCAGCAGGTTGTCGGTGATCGAGCCGCGCGAGTTCTGCAGCAGCGTGATGCCGTTGCCGCGGTTCGGCATCAGCGTGATCTCGGCCGACGGCGCCATCGGGCCGACGCCGAACGTCTTCTTGATGTCGAGGTAGAGATCGCCGAACGTGCTGTTGAAGTAGTTGTACGCGTTCTCGTGGTTCGCGAACAGGAACGACGACGTGCCGGCCGCACGGTTGTAGATGTAGGTCGGATCGATGTAGCCGGTGACCGACAGGCCGGCCAGCGGGCCGGTGTTGGCCGCGTCGGTCAGCGAGTCGACCTTCAGCTGCTGGTTCGCGATCTGCTGCTTCATTTCGCTGACCTCGTCGTTGGTCAGCGCGGCCTGCGCCTTGCCGTAATCCGGCGAGCCCGGATCGGCCGCCACGGCGACGGCCTTGCCGCCGCCGGCCGTACCCGCACCCGCGCTCGCGCCGGCCGTCGCGACCGCGCCGCCACCCGGCTTCGCGGCGAGCTGCGCCTGCATCGCCTTCATCTGTTTCTGCAGCGCCGCGACCTGCGCCTGCAGCGCCTTGATCTCGGCGGATGTCGAGCCGGCCAGCGCGATGCCCGGCAACGCGCCGGCCACCAGCAGGCAGATCAGTTTCTTCTTCATTGCGGATTCTCCTTGTCGTGCGCCTGTCAAATCGGGATCGAATCGCGCGCCCCCCCCTGGGGCAGCGCGCCTTGCTTGTCTGCAGTGCTTGTTATCCTTGAAGCGGGAAACGGGGCGTCACGCCATCGCGAACGCCGCCTTCAGGTCGGCCATCCGGCGCCGCTCGCGT